>JANYLG010000218.1 GCA_025363775.1 Acidobacteriota bacterium
AGAACGACGTCCGGCGGTCGGGACCGGGCGGCGGGAACACCTCGACGCCGTCCCGCGTGAAGAGGGCCTGGATCTGGTCCTTTGCCCGCCGCACCGTTGCCGTTGACGCCACCACCTTGGGCCGAATTGAGTGGCCGTCCCGGCTGACGGTGCACAGCGCATCAATCGCCGTCTCGTACAACCCGGCCATCGTGCCGAGCGGGCCCGAGATCAGGTGCAGCTCGTCCTGGATGATGAGGTCCGGTGGCGCCAGCGGCTTCGGGAGCTTCTGGCCGACGTCGGGTTGCCAGGGGCCGTAGAATCCTGCCGCGTCAAATCGATCGGCGCGGCCGAGCAGCGCCCCGCTCGCCCCTGTCCATGGCAGGCTGGCGAACTTGTCCACCGTCGCGATCACGAAACACGGCACGCGGCGGTACAGCGGTTCGTCGACCGCGACGATGGGCAGGGGGTTCTTACCTTTGAAGCGACAGGCCGAATTCAGACACAGCACGCGGAGGTGGTCCGGTGCGTCGGCGTCCGTCTTCCAGCTGCCGTCCGGCAGCGTCTTCGTCAGCTGGAACGAATCGGGCTTGAACCTCGTGCCGCACCAGGGACACGTCTCCACAGGGATCGGCGATGCGCGACGGCTGTTGTTCTTGAACCTGACTGTCTTGGCCCGGGCCGTCGTCTGGTCTTTCTCGCCTTTCGCCCCCATCCGGTTCGGCGTGGCCGCCTTGCCGACCCACAGACCGATCTCGAATGGCCAGGCGCCGAGACGGCTGGCCATTCCTGGTTCCTGCCGAATCAGTTCGAGCGCGCAGATCAGCGTGGCGGCGCGACCCAGCTGGTCGAGCGTCAGGAGGCGGAGCGTATAGCGCATCAGGACGGCCACACCGGCCGACGTCAGCCCCGGGTCGCGCAAGCGCCGAAGCAGGATGACGAAGGCCGCAAGTCCGAGGTAGGCCTCGGTTTTCCCGCCGCCCGTCGGGAAGAACAGGAGGTCCACCAGTTCGCGATCCGTGTGTCTCGGATCAACGAACGCGCGCAGGTTCATCAACACGAACGCCAGCTGGAAGGGGCGCCACGCTGGCGCGTCGACCTTGTCGGGCGCCATGCCTTTCTCGAGTGCCCGCCTCTGCCGCGCCGCCATGGCCATCGCGCGGTTCATCAATCGGAACCCGTCCAGCACGTTCCCCTCGTCCAGGAGCAGGAGCCCTGCATCGATGCGGTCGGCGGCCAGGCGTGCGCGTTGGAGCAGGCCTTTCGCCACATCAGCCTGAGGTCCGGTGGACGGTGCAGCGTTGAGCTGTCCGTCAATCCAAAGTCGGTAGTTCGCCGTCAGCGGGGCCAGCGCCGCCCGGATGGCGGGCGCATCGGGCATCGCAGCCAGCGCCTCCATCCCGAGCTGGACGTCTGGCATCTTCGCCGGCTCGACACGCTCGACTTCCGCATCGGGAATCCAGGTGGTGTCCACACGAGTACAGGACGCTCCGGTGACAATGGCGTACGTCGAGGTGCCGTGCCCCACCGCGTATTCCATGACGTCACGGTATTGGAGATCCGCCGTCCGGTCGTCCGGATCGTTGCCGTCGCGTCCGCGCGGGTTTGGACGCGGCACAAACGGCTGGTCGGCTTCGACGATGAGCGTGGCCTGGAAGATGGAACACTCGTCCTTGAGTTCGTCGTGCCCTTCGTGCGGCGCGCGGCGGTTCACGAGGAATACCGACACCGCACGCGTCCCGGCCGGCAGGCCCTGCAGGTTCTGGGGACGGCTGATCCGCCGCACCGACGTCACGATCTCGAGACCACGACTGTCGGGAACTGGTGTCGTCACCGGGCGCGCGTCATCTGTGCCGGTTGTCGCGCGTGTGTCTGTTGCGGAGCGCGAATTCCCTGTCCCGACGATGTCGGCCGTACCGCGGGAATTCCCTGCCCCGCGCGAAGCTGAGGGGAGCCCCGCGTCAATCTCGACCGTCACCGTCTCTCGCCGCTCGTGCCGGTCCCACTCGACGTCCGGCTTCGCACCTACCTCACGCGGCGTGTAGTCTCCCCACCGGGCCGTGACGCGGAGTTGGGTGGTCTCGGGTGGAACCAGAACGCTCAGGCCAAGGGATGACGGGAATTGGCTGCGCCTGGCGGCCTGAGGGTCCGGTGTCGTGTCGTCATCGTCGCCCGGCCCTGCCGGGGCCGTCATCTCCAGTTCACCCTGGGTGTCATCGTCTTGTTTCTGGTTGACAGGTGCCGCCCAAGGGACGAGGAATCCCGTGAGGTACCACCGCGACGGCGGCACCGCGAGCGTCTCGTCCGCGTGAGGGTCACCGGGATCGGGGCCGACGAGATCGAGGCGGAGGGCGTCAACGAGGCGCGCGCGGACGTCGGCAGAGGTCGTCATCGTTGGTCGGCCTCGATTCCGTCCGCGGCGATCCGGTTCGTGATGGTGAAGACGGGTGCGAAGCCCATGGTTCCCCTGCTGGTGTCGCTGGCGTCAGGCGTGAGCATGCCGCAATATCCGACTGGCTGCAAGGTCACATTGTGGGACGAGAGGTCGTAGTCGGCGCATTGGAGCGCGGACGGGCGAGGTCGAAACGGCGGCGATTCCACGTCCGGGGATTCCCGCGGCGCCGCCGTGGCAGCGACGGCATCACGCCGGCGCCCGGACCATGCAGAATCTGCGGCGTCGGCCCGCGTTGTCCGCGACAAACGGCCTGTTTCCTGGCGCTGGCGCCGGGCACGAGTCGTGCGGGCGGACGATGTATCATGGAGTCGATGCCACGCGTCCCCCCGTTCGATCGTCCGGCGACGTACGAGGATCTCGAGAAGGTCCCGGACATCATGGTGGCGGAGATCGCGGACGACGAATTGCACGCCTCGCCGCGACCGGCGCTTCCGCATACGCACGTGGCGTCGGCGTTCGGCGTGCTGATTGGCGGGCCGTACCAATACGGCCGTGGCGGCCCGGGCGGCTGGTGGGTCCTCGACGAACCGGAGCTCCATTTCGGTCGGAACGTGGTGGTGCCCGATCTGGCCGGCTGGCGGAAGACGCGCCTGGCGCGAGTGCCCAACGCCGCGTTTCTCTCTGTCGCGCCCGACTGGGTATGCGAAGTGCTCTCCCCCTCCACGGCGTCGCTCGACCGCGCGAAGAAGCTTCGGATCTACGGTCGGGAACTGGTGGGGCACGCCTGGCTGGTCGATCCGGCCGCGCGCACCCTGGAGGTGCTGCAGCTCGAGGCAGGCCGCTGGGTGATCCTTGCCGTCCACGCCGGCGCCGACGTTGTTCGCGCCGCGCCCTTTGCCGAAATCGATCTGGAACTCGCGTCGCTGTGGCTCGACTGACGAGCGCGTGACGCGCCGCGCCGCGTCGCAAGGCATCCGGGAGAGACAGGCGGGCTTCACGGAGCCGGCGCTCTTCCTCGGCGCTCAGAAACCGAGCAACGGCACTCGAGTCTTCCGTCGAACGCCGGATGCCGCGCAGTGGATGCTCTGCGATGAAACACCATTGAACAACCTTCGACAGGCACGCCTTCAAGGCCGCGAGATCGCGATTCACGGCACCTGGGCGCAGACCGACGACACGCGGATCGCGGTAGGGCGTTCGGTACTACGATCCTTCCGGGCCAACCCCCAGGAGAACGAATGAAAAGAGCAATCCGGATTCTGCCGCTGCTGCTGTTCACGGCGGCGACCGCCCACGCACAGTCGGAAGACGCCCTCCGGCAGTACTTCGAAGGGAAGCGGGTCGTCCTTCGCCAGGACATGCCGGCCACGCAGCTGGGTGTGGATATCAGCGTCGGCTTGGACGGTCAGGGCAAGATGACGTTGGATGCCTACAGCAGGAACCTGAGGACCTACGGTGTGTCGCTGGCGAACGGCGCCAGCGTCATGGTGACCAAGGTGAAGGTAAAGGGCGATGCGATCGAGTTCCAGCTCGAGGGTGGCGGCTACGGTGTGTTTGGCGACATCACCGACCCTTCTGTCTCCTGGACGCCGGTGCCGAAGTCGGACCGGGAGCGGGAGTTGGAGAAACAGCTCGATCGGGTCAGCGATCACCGCGAACGCGAGAGAATCACGGACGAACTGAACAGCCTGCGACGCCGTCGGGACCGCGAGAATGACCGACTGCGCCGCGGGGCCGAAGATCAGACGCGGGCCAACGCCGAGGCCATCGCGGGCAGGCGCGGGCAGGCCGGCTCGCGTTTCAACCTCCGGTTTCCCGCGAAACTGACCCCTGACCAGTTGATATCCGACCTGGTCGTGCGCGCCCTGTCGCAGTACGTGTCCTATCCGTGGCTCGAGCGGGCTCGCCCGGCCGCGCGGCCCTCATCGGCCAAGCCGCCGTCCGCGGGGCCGCCGCCGCGACCGCAGCCTCCTGCCACCAGCGCCAGCCTGAAGAAAGGGATGACGCTCGCCGAGGTGGAGCGATTACTAGGCCAGCCGAAGCGCCGCGGCGAACGGGCGGAAGGGTCGTTGAAGCTGCAGATCCTGACGTACGAGACGGCCACCGACGTCGTGGAAGCGCAGTTCCTGGACGGCATCCTGGTGAAGTACTCGTTCAGTTCGAAGTAGGGACCGCGGGTGTCTCGTCCACGTGAGGGTCGCCGGGCTCCGGGCCGACCAGATCGAGGCGGAGCGCGTCAACGAGGCGTGCGCGGACGTCGGCAGATGTCGTCATCGTTGGTCGGCCATGGATCAGATGGGCTGAATGGTGAGCCTGCAAGGCGTTTTGAAACAATCACTTACAGTGACTTCCACAGTTCGCTGTCACAGCTTGTCACAGCTCCACGTCACAGCTTGTCATAGCTCGGGATCAGGCGAGGGGTCGACCCCAGCAGGTAGCGTTTTGTCGGGTCCGTCGAACTCGTGGCTTCCTCCACCAACACTCCCTTCTGGAGCATCGCCCTCAAGTCCCTCTGGAGCGACCGCCGATTCGTCCCTGGGCACAGGGTCTGGAAGTCCTGGATTGTCAGGGTCCCCCGTTCCAGCACGAACCCGAGGGCCGCCGCCTGGCGATTCGAGAGGCTGTGCTGCTCTGCCAGCACGTCGCGACGGATGACCTGCTCGCCGCGCGCCTTGACCTCGGTCAACTGCGTGGCAAGCCCGTGCACGAAGTACTCGAGCCAACCGGTCATGTTCATCCCGCTGGCGCGGACACTCTGGATAGCCTCGTAGAACCTGGGCCGGTCGCGATCGTAGAACTCGCTGATGGTGAACAGCCGCTTGAAGTCGTATCCCGCCCGGTAGAGGCTCAACGTCGACAGAAGTCTTGACGTTCGACCGTTGCCGTCCAGGAAGGGGTGGATGTGTACCAACTGGAACTGCGCGATCCCACTGACGATCACGGGGTGGGCGTCGCCGGAGTCGTTCAGCCACCGCACGAGTTCGGCCATCAGGACCGGGACGTCGAACGCGGCGGGCGGCGTATACACCGTCTCGCCCGTCGCGGAATTGACAACCAGGTTCTGAATCCGGCGGTACTCACCGGGGGCTGCGGAACCGCCCCGCACGCCGGAGACGAGACGTTTGTGGATCTCGCGAACCACTCCCTCGGTGACGGGGCCGCCGTCGGCGACGTACTCCGACACGAAGTCGAATGCCGCCCGGTAGTTGAGCAGCTCCCGCACGTCATCCGGGTTCGTGTCTGGTACCTCCCTGCCGTCCAGGAGCTTTTCGGACTGGGCAATCGTCAGCCGCGTGCCTTCGATGTGCGTCGTGTGGTGGGCTTCCAGCACGAAGGCCCGACGTGCCATGTCGCGCACCCAGGCGTCGGACAGGGTCGCCGCCTCCAGGAATCCCCGGGCGCGTTCGATCCGGGTCAGCTCCGCGGCGATCCGGTTCGTGATGGTGAAGGCGGGTGCGAAGCCCATGGTTCCCTTGCTGGTGTCGCTGGCGTCAGGCGTGAGCATGCCGCAATCCGGCGCCGGCCGCAAGCTGGGGAACTCGGCAGCCTGTGGTGGGCAGTGCCCGGCTCAGGCTGCGCCCCCGGGTTACCCCCTATCAAAACTGCCAGTCGTCGTGGTCGAGGAAGCCCTCGACGTTGGTCCAGGGCACGCCAAAGTGCTCACACACGTTCGGGATCTTGGCAGCGTTGGGCTTGAGCGCTTCTTCGGTGACAACGCAGCCGCCTCGAACATGGGCGCAGGCGATCACGAAGGGATCGGCGACGGGCTGGCCCTTCAGGAGCTGTTCCTGGCCGACCAGCATCTGGAAGTGCCTGACCGAGAAGATCTGCGCCACGAAGAGGGTTTCGGCCGGGGTCGGATCAAGGAAAGCGGTACGGTGGTGCTTGACCCAATCGGGCAGCCAATCTGCGCGGAACAGTCGATCGAGCTCGTTGTGAACCTCTCGGACCGACACCACCTCGCCTGAGGCGACGACGCCGTCGAACCTCTCCCAAAATGAGGGAAACCGCGAAGGATAGAAGTTCTCGAGCACCTTCCAACTGTTCGAGTCGAACACGAATGGAGGTCGAGTCGGCATCTACCGGCCCTCAACCATGTAGGGTTCCAACCCGAACACGTTGGTCGGACGTACGTCGAGCATGTCGGCCAGTCGTTCGACCGTAATGGTGCCCTGGTAATAGCGTCCGAACGCCAGTTTCAAGAATCGTTGACCGAAGTACGCGCCCTGCGTCGCGTAATAATTCCCACCTTCGCCACCAGAGCGTGCTTCGTCTTGCGCTCGCCACCGGAGGACCATGTCTTCGTACCCGGCGCGTGTCACGGCACGTTGGTCTCGGTAGCGGCGCAATACGACTTCGCGGCTCACCTTGAACTGAGCCGCGATGTCAGCGATGTGCGTTTCGTCGACGACCGCGCCCAGGGAAAGACGCGCCAAGGACGCGGCCGGTAGTAACACCTCAGCCGCGAATCTGTTGCAGAACAGCTCTATGGCCCGCGCGCGCCCTGTCAGGCCAGCGATGAAGTGGTCATCGACCTTCGTGATACCGCTCGAGCCCACCAGCAGGTGGCCAAGCTCGTGGAGGATCGTGAAAATCTGTCGCGTCTCGGGCGTGCTGTTGTTGACGTAGATGATCGGGAACTCTGGGTCGTGGAGGCAGAACCCGGAGACGTCCCGCTGTTCGAATGTGTGCTTGAAGACGAAGACGCCCCGGTTCTCGACGCTGTCGCGCCAGCCACGCAGTGCATCGGCGACGGTGCGCCACGTCGTCTGCTGCACATCCAGGGACACGCCCAGGTAGTCCCGTACATAGGCGGCGGCCTGCCCCGGAGAGTCCAACGAGACAACGATGTCGCGGAAGACAAGTGAACCAGCCGGATTACGGCCGTCGTTGTGTGCCGGGCATGCTCACCAGCTTGGAGGTGCGAGTCCTCTGCCCAACCTGATGGAGGTGAAGGGCTAGCGGC
>JANYLG010000219.1 GCA_025363775.1 Acidobacteriota bacterium
CATGGCAGGAATCGCGCTCACCGCCACCCTCCAGTTGCCCCCATCGACCGAGTCTTCGTCCACGGCTAACTGCGGATCTCTCCCGGTCAGCGGCTGCTTGTCGTTCCGGAGGTGCGCAATCGCTCGGTCGACGCATGGGGCTGCCTGGGCGCAGCTCCTCCGAACGACGCCCACGCCGTCTGATAATGGCAGATTCTGTTAACCTGCTGAGCGGAGAGCGAGCGGCAACGTCTCTAATCCGTCCTATCGTCGGGGCATCCCTTCGCCGTCCCGCAGACGGGCGGCCTGCGCGCGGAAGGTCTCGGAGTAATCGCGAGGCAATTTCTGCCCACGCCCGCAGGACAGGCACGTGCAGATGCTGCATACAAGGCGTGTCGAGCAGCCGCGTCATCTCGTCCACCTCAAGGTGGAGCGGGATCTTCTGCTCACGTTTCGGCCTCCCCGTTCGCGCCGGGTGGGCGCCGCCTCCCAACGCGAGACGGCTTGCGTTCGGCGCTGTCAACGTACTGATCGCTATGCGACGCGGCTGCAGATTCGTGTCGTCTCCACTCCGCAGTCAGGGGGTTGTGATGTCGGGCAGAGTCCGTTGCTCTGGACGCCGGTTCGGGTAGGCCGGTTCGGGAACGCCGGTTCGGGAAGGCCGGTTCGGGAACGCCGGTTTGGGAACGCCGGTTTGGGAAGATTGTGTTCAGGCTCGACCGGGTTATGCTTACGCACACCCCCTGGAGACACCCACCGTGTGGACACAGACGTACAATCCCCTGGGCAACATCTTCGTCTCGGCTCTCGTCGGGGCCGTACCCATCGCCTTTCTCTTCTGGGCGCTGGCCGTCCGGAAGATGAAGGGCCACGTCGCCGGGCTGTGCACGACGGCGCTGGCCGTGGCGGTGGCGATCGTCGTGTACCGCATGCCGGCGTCCCTGGCCCTCGCCGCGACGCTTCAAGGCGCGCTCTACGGCCTGTTCCCCATCGGCTGGATCGTCATCGCGGCGGTCTTCCTGTTCCGCGTCACGGTCGAGACCGGACAGTTCGAGATCATCAAGGACTCGATCGCCTCAATCACCGAGGACCGGAGGCTGCAGGCGCTGCTGATCGCCTTCAGCTTTGGCGCGTTCCTGGAAGGCGCCGCCGGCTTTGGCACGCCCGTCGCAATCTCGGCGGCGATGCTGGTCGGCCTCGGCTTCGAGCCCCTCTACGCCGCGGGCCTCTGCCTGATTGCGAACACCGCGCCAGTCGCCTTCGGGGCGATCGGCACGCCGATTGTGGTGGCCGCGCAGGTGACGGGGATCGACGAGATGCTGATCTCGCGGATGGTCGGACGCCAGCTACCGTTCCTGTCGGCGCTGATTCCGTTCTGGCTGGTTTTCACGATGTCGGGCCGGCGCGGCGTGAAGGACGTGTGGCCAGCGGCGCTCGTCTCGGGCGGCACGTTCGCCGTCGCGCAGTGGTGGACGTCGAACTACCTGGGTCCCCTGTTGCCCGACATCATCTCCTCGCTCTGCTCGATCGTCTGCCTGGTGCTCTTTCTCAAGGTCTGGAAGCCGCGCCGGATCTTCCGGTTCGAGAACGAGGCCGCCGCCCAGGCGGTTGCCCCGCAGGCCTTCGGGCGGGTGCTGAAGGCCTGGAGCCCGTTCATCGTGCTCACCATCCTGGTGGGCAACTGGGGCGTCAAGCCGGTCAAGGCACTCCTCGATCACGCCACCATGTCGTTTCCGTTCCCGCTCGTCCACCTCGGCGTGGTCCATCCGGACACGGGAAAAGCCGTCCCCGCGGTGTTCGCGCTCAACTGGCTCTCGGCGACGGGCACGGTCATCCTGCTCGCGGCTCTCGTGTCGGTCGTCATCACCCGCATGCGACCGTCTGACGCGGCCCGGCTCTTCGTCCGCACGCTGGCATCGCTCCGCGCTCCGCTCGTCACCGTGGCAGCCGTGCTCGGCTTCGCCTACATCGGCAATGCCTCGGGCATGACGACGACGATGGGGATGGCGCTGGCGAGCACGGGGCAGCTGTTCCCGCTGTTCTCACCTGTGCTGGGGTGGCTCGGCGTGTTCATCACCGGTTCGGACACCTCGGCCAACGCGGTATTCGGACGGCTGCAATCGGTGTCGGCGGCCGGCATCGGCGTGAGCCCCGTGCTTGCCGTGGCGGCCAATTCGTCCGGCGGCGTGACCGGGAAGATGATCTCGCCGCAGTCGATCGCCGTCGCCTGCGCGGCGACTGGTCTGGTGGGACACGAGTCGGACCTGTTCCGGTTCACCGTGAAACACTCCCTGTTGCTGGTGGCGATCGTCGGGATGATGACCTACCTGCAAGCCAACGCGCTCAGCTGGATGGTTCCAGCCGGCGGGCCAGCCGGAACACTCGCCGGACCGGCGTCGTTCTCCGTGCCATCCACCGACGTCGGCTGGCTCTGCCTGGGCGGCGCGGCCGTGCTGGTCGCCTGCCTCGCCGCGGTGGTCCGGCGGCGCTGACCTGATCGCGCGTCGGACGGATTGGACGATTCGCGCCGTTACCATGTCACCTTCAGATCCAGCCTGATTGTCCGCGGCAACGCAATGTCGGTCGCCTGGTTGGCGAAGGCCGAGTTCTGCACCGGCTGGCGGGCCAGCACCACGCCGGAGTTCGTCACGCTGAAGAGGGTGATCGTGGGCACGATGATCAGCGTGCGCAGGCGGAACGCGCGGTCGAACGATACGTCGAGCCGGTAGACGTCCGGGTAGCGCTCGGACGCGTAGCGGCCGACCATCACGTGGGTCGCGCTCAACGCTCCCCGGCCTGGCGTCAACACCGTCTGCACGAACGGATACCCCTCGCGGCCGCGGAAGACCGCGGACACCGAGAACTGACGGGGCAGCCGGCATGTCCACAAGGCGGCTGCGACCCACCTGGCATTCTGCGCGCCATACTCCGCGCCGTCCTGCTGCGCGACATTCGTCGGGTCGGTGTAGTCGCGCGTCGGTTCCGGCAGGAACAAGCTCGAGGCGTTCCACGTCAAGGCCAGCGCCAGCATCCAGCTGTTCGCCATCCGCTTTCGGGCAGTCACGTCGATGCTGTGATGCCACTTATACGAGCCGCTGTTCCGGAGGAGGGATTCGGAGGGCAGGCGCGTGTCGCGCGCGTAGTAGGTCACTGTCGGACAACGCGCTCCGGGTGGACAGTTTGCCGGATGCGGCGTCCACGTGACCGGGACGAATGTGTCCGAACCAATCCACGATCCGTCTGGATTAACGCGATAGGCCTCCTGGAACTGGTGGTACTTGCGGGCCACGTACGACACACCGAGCGTGACCCGTCGTGCGATCTGGCGATCGAGACTGACGGTCGCCTCGTCTGTCAGGTCGTTCTGCAGCCTGGGATCCACGCGCGCGTATGAGCGGACAGTTCCCGGGCTTGCCGCGACGTAGTTCGACGACGAACCGATCGGCGAGACGAGGTCCAGCTCACGGCCCTGCACTCGCAGGTCGCCATTCGCATCGTTCCAGCCATAGGACAGGAGCGTCTGCCCGGTCGGCTGGAGCCTGCTGGCCGTGTCGATGCCAACGCCCCAGTACCGTGCGGCGCTGGATCTCACGATCGTCCGGCCGTTGCCGGCCATGTCCCAGGTGATCCCAAACCGCGGAGAGAGGTCGCTGAAGACGACGCCCGAGTCGGCGCCCGCAAAGACGACCGCGGGCAGCAGGTCTGGCAGCACCGGGTTGGCGGGGATGCGCACGGGACGCGCCGTGTCGTCCTGCCGATCCACGCGGAGGCCGGCGTTGATCGTCAAGCGGCCGCGCCGCCATGAATCCTGAACCCAGAACGACCAGTGGCGCTGCCCGACGCGCTGCCACCCGTCGCGATAGATCCAGGCGCGATACGGCAGTTCGCGACCGGTGGCGCTGTCGATACCGGCGACCGCCCCGCCGCCCGTCTGGTCGATCTGCTCCCACGGCGTGTCCCGGAACCGGATGCCTGCGTCGATCGCGTGGTCACCTCCGGCCACTCCGGGAAGCAGCCAACTGGTCGTGGCGCTCACGTCGGTCGTCGTACTGCGGGTCTCGTGGCGCGATCCAGACCGGCGGTCCTGGCCGGTCGCGCGGTCGTGGATCGGTTGCTCGCTGGCCAGCACGGCATCCTGGAAATCGAACACGTAGCCGTTGTTCGAGTACGATCCTCCGATGTCGATCACGAAGCCGCGGCTCGCCACAAATTGGTGCTCGAATCGCACAGGCCGCGCGAGGCCGAGGTTTCGCTGCCGGTTCGTCGTTTCCAGCGGGTTCAGGGGCCCGGCAAACCGGCTCCGCCGATAGCGTTCACTCCACTGCCAGAAAAATGTAGACCTGTTCCCCTTCGTCCATTGCGACTGGATCTTTGCGCTCGCCTCCGTGACGTTCACCGTGTCGGTGTTCATGCACTCGACGCGATACGCGGCATCGGCCACCGGCTTGCCGTCCGGCTCCAAGCACGCCGGCTTGTAGTAGCCGATGATGCCAACAGACTCGTTGACGCGTGACATGGAGGCCCAGAACCACGCGATATTCTGCCTGATCGGCCCGCCAATTTCGGCTCCCTCCTCCACCGTCTGCGCGGTCGGGTTGCCGAAGCTGGCGCCCACAGCCTTCAAACCCGGCGTGAGGTTGTCCGACTGCAGGTGATGGTCGGTGAAGAGGAATCGCGCGCCGCCGTGGACGCGCGCGCTGCCGCTTCGGGTGACCAGGCTGATGACCGGGCCGCCGAACTGGGCCGAGGCATCGACGCCGCCGAACTGGATGTGGACTTCTTCGAATGCGGCGATGTTGTACGGCGCCGCCAGGTCCGGCGCGGGCGTCGGCACGTCACCGGAGGGCGCGGGCCGCCAATCGCTCACGACCACCCCGTCGAGACTCCAGGTCCGGATCTGAACGCCACGCGCCGCGATCGCGGGCGGCTCAACGAGAGAGCGGCCCCCGACCCCTGGTGCCGACGTGGTCACCCCCGGCATGAGAGACACCACAGACCGGACATCGCGGTTGGAAGGCATCGTCTCGAGCAGCGGGCGCACGACCGAAGAGGCGATCGCGGTGGATCGGGTGTCCGCAGCGGGGCCAACCTCGGCCACCAGCACCGTCTCGCGACCGACGGATGGTTCGAGGCGCCCATCGAGCGCCAGGTGGCACCCGGCCTCGATGACGACGTCGCCGCGCACGAGGGGCGAGAACCCCGCATGCTCGAAGAGGACCGTGTAGCTGCCGACGGGCAGGAGGGGGAAGCGGTACGCTCCGCTGGTGGCGGTCGTCGTGGACAGCGGCCGTAGGAGCGCGAGCCCCGTGAGGCGGACGGTCACGCCGTGAAGCGCGACGCCGGTCTGGTCCACCGCACGGCCGAAGATCTCGCCCGTGTGGACCTGAGCGCTCGACGGGTGCGCGAGGGCGACCAGGAGACACGCCGCGGCGGTCGTCGAACACAGCCAGTTCATGGCATCGGCTGCTGCGCCCATAACCCGGTTGAGCCGCGGCCAAAGAGGCTCGGCCTGGTTAGTAGCGGCCTTCGGCCGAAAACCGCCGACGTCTTCTCCCGAACGTCGAAGACTTCGCGCATCAGGGACTATTCTGGCGGAAGCCGATGCTCGAGGAGCGGAGACGCGGCCCAACCGCAAGCCGATTGCGTGCAAAGCGCGAAACAGGAGTGCAGGATGTCGCGACCAGAGCCCTGCAGCCGAGCGCGGCCGCCATGGTCGGAAGCTCGAGGCAGGAACGGGCGCCGAAGACGACGCGGGTGGCGGTGGCGAACTCGAAGCGCATGGTCGGCCAGGCGCCGTGCCCTGTCAGCCCGCTTCGTCTGGATGCACGAGCGTCCACCAGGACCGCGTGCGGGGCTCCGCCATCATCGGCGTGACCGCTTCTACCCAAGCCCGATAATGGGGCGTCTCCTTGTGGGCCGCGA
This sequence comes from Acidobacteriota bacterium, assembly GCA_025363775.1. Classification (GTDB taxonomy): domain Bacteria; phylum Acidobacteriota; class Vicinamibacteria; order Vicinamibacterales; family Fen-181; genus FEN-299. The sequence goes on from JANYLG010000219.1 coordinate 5,902, forward strand.
TCGCCTCGCGTTGCCGATACGCCTCGATCAGCATGAAGCGCGTGGGATCTTCTTCGTTCTGCAGGACGTCGAAGCGCGCGACGCCAGGTTCGGCGAGGCTGCCCAGTGAATTGGCCAATGTCGCCAGGCAAAACGCGTTGACCTGGTCGGTTTTCACCCGAACGTTCACCTGGAGAATCAGCATGGGCCGATATTACAGCAGGCAGCAGCCAGCAGCCAGCGGTCAGCTTGCCCTCAGCGAGCGAAGCGAGTCGAAGGGCAGACAGAGAGAGAACGCTGACGGGGCGAAGGGACGCTGTTTGCGCTCGCCCACGCGGCGTGATCGAGATCCGCGCCCACCTGCCGCCCACAAAACAAAACGGGCGCGGGAAGAAACTCCCGCGCCCGTCATGGTCCGTCGAACCTGGTTCCGCTGGCCTACCGGATGATGTAGCGGAGGCCGGCCCAGAACTGGTAGTTGTTCGCGATGTCGTCCATCTTGTTGAGGAACATGCGACCGGTCACCACGAAGTGGAGCTCGTTCTCCTTGGGGCCGCTGGCCTTCCACACCCGGTGGCCGGCCTGGAGCAACCACACCGGCGCCACGGTATCGCCGTGGGTGAAGTCCCACACGCCGATGCCGGTGCCGATGAAGCCCTTGCGGCCGAACCAACGGTTGATCTCGACCTCGGCGAAGAGGCTCGACTGGCTGGTTTCCCGGGTGTTCAGAGCGACACCAATCGACGGCGCCATGCGCCAGGCGGGCGCCAGCCGGACATCGGCGCCAACCTTCGCGCCGAACAGCGGCGCGCAGAAGCCGTCGAACAGATCAACCGGCGGTATCGACTTGGATTGCCCGCTCACGCGGACACGACGCTCCTTACCGAAATCGCCTTCCACGAAGAAGTTGACGTTGTCCGTCGCGATGATCGTAAATGTCGCCTCGCACTTGCTCTTGTCGGCCTTCTGGTCGCTTGCCGTCGAAGTCGCCTTGATCGTGTAGAGGCCCGGCAACGCCTTCCTCAGCAGCACCGTGGCCTGAAACGGCGGCGCAAGCGACACTTCGGTGGACGCCTTGCCCTGGTAATCCATGCTCACCGGCGCGCCCGTCGGCCCGAGAATCTGTACGACCAGCTGGGCCGCAGGCGACCCTCCCGACTGCGACTGCCCGCCGTCGATCGACACCGACCAACCGCCCCTGGCCTTCACCGCGCTGGCCGTCAGGCCACAGGACGCGGGGGCTGGCGGCGGCGGGGGCGGCGGCGGGGGCGGCACGACCCTGCGGGCTTCTTCGGCGCGTCGAGCTTCTTCGGCGCGACGCGCTTCGTCGGCTTTCCGGGCGTTCTCGGCCGCAATCGCCTTCGGACTCCGCTCGCTCGACGCCAGCGACAGGTTGCCGCACGGCTTCGGCAAGACGAAGTGATACAGCATCTCGCCGTCGTCGATCTCGAACGCCCAGACCGCGAACGGCTTGGCGCCGTTCCAGCGCACGTTGCGGAGGATGTCGCCCTTGCCCTTGAACCTCAGCCCCATCCACAGCATCGTATTGCCGACCGGGAACGTATCGTCCTTCAGCTGTGACGGGTCGGCCGCGATCAGGATGTTGAGCAACTCGTCTTTGACCGCCGGGCTCATACCGGCCACGTCCAGAACCGTCTGGATGTCCTTGCGGGTCCTCGGCCGAGCCATGTCCAGCTTGAGCCTCTTCAGATCCTTCATCACCCCGATCAGGCTTCGGGAACCACCCAGTCGGGTCGCGTTGTGGAATCCATCCGGGCTCACCGCCCGCGTAGCGGCGGACTCTACCGGCTTCGCAGCCTTGTGCTTCGCGGCTTGCGCGGCCTTGGGGGCCGCAGCCTTCGGGGCCACCTGCCCGGCGGCATTGACAACACCGACGTTCACGAGGGTCGCGATCGCGGCAATCCCCGCCAACCGCACCACGGCGCGCGTCATCTTGGAACTCATGGTCACCCCGCTCATCGTTGATGGAAGGATCAGAACTCCGCCGGGGCCGCCCCTAGCTGGAGCAGACACGCATGCGGGTCAACTAATCATACCTCAGCTCGGCCTCGAACTGCAGCCATATTCGTACGGTCGGGCCTGTCGATCCCCTCGTCACCTCACGTATCCGAGGCTTCGGAGGCGCTCGAGCATCTCCTGGTCCAACGGCGTTGCCCCCGGCGCTCGCGGTGTGATGGTGCGATTCCCGTATGTGTCGATAGCGCGCACCGGAACCCGCGCGACGAACTCGGCATCGACAAGCCGGGTCCGCGGCCGGCCCGTCAGTTCGCGACTGACCGGGACGCCGAGCAGGTAGAGCATCGTCGGGGCGACGTCGGCGCCACTTCCGGCCTGCCGTTCACCTCGCCTGACCGATGCCCCGGTGAGGGCCAGCACGCCCGCCCCCCGCGACGCCGACCGGCCAGGATCGGACACGAGCGCTACGATACTCCCAAGCCGCCCGTCGTCCACCAGCGGCGCCAGAAGGCGGTCGAGGAATTCGTAGTAACGCTCGAGCGCCTCGACTCTTGCCGCGAGGGCGGAGGCGGGAAGGCCTGCCCCACCCGCGCCGCCAATCAGGTTGTGTTGAGCGATATCGAGCCCCGACAGATAGATGGCCCGGAGGTCGACGCCCGCCGGAAACACGCGACCGGCCAACGCTGCGGGCACCGCATCCTGTTCCGCCGCCCGCGTCAGAACGGAGACATCCGCCTGGTCGGTGCCTGCGAACGCGGCGACCACCTGTCGACTCGCGTCGTCGCGAAGCGCAGGCCACAGAGGCTTCAGAGACGCGTAGAGCGAGGCGGGCGCGATCTCCGCATCCAACTCCCCGCCGCGCTCGAGGCGCAGCATGGCCCGGTCACTCAACACCACGCCCGCCCCGGCCGGCGCCGGCCACGTCGCCCACCAGTTGACGACGGACGTCTGCAGGCCGAAGTCGGCGGCGACTTCCCAGAATGTCTTCGAGCGCCGCTGCAGACCTGTCGTCAGCGTCGGCCGCGTGAGGCGAACGAGGTCGGTTGCCGCACCGATGGCGCCGGCCAGCCCCGACTCGGCCGTCGGCATCGTCCCGCCAATTCCGCTAACCGTTCGCGCCTCGATCCCGCTCACACCGTGAACATCGGCAGGCTGGCCGGTGGCCAGCGACGTCCAGGTGCGCGCGGGGTCTGGTGCCTCTGAGGCGGGAAGCGTCAGGCGCGCTCCCTCGAGCAGCCGCGCGAACCGAGGCGCGCGGCCCGAGGCCACCAGTCGTTCCAGGAACACCAGGTCGAGCCCGTCGACGGCAACGACGGTCAGGCGAACACCGGTCTTCACGGCCGGAGCCGACGGCGGAGGTTCGCTGGCTCGTTCCTCGCCGCGCGTGGCGAGGAACAACATAGCCGCGCTGACGACGAACATCACGGCGCCCGTGACGATCGTCAGCCGCCAGGAGCGCGACGGAAGCCGGAGCGACGGCCAGGCGGCGCGCGCCCCCCGTGCCGCGAAGGCCAGCGTCGAGACGGTGACCGCGTGACCCAGCAGCATGCTGATGGCGGTCGAGAAGACCAGGACCGGCCAGGTCCAGCCCGCACTGCGCCAGATCGTGCCGGCCGGGTTCACCGTCCGCCACCAGAGCACGAGGTAGATGAGGCACGCGACGCCGACAATCGCGCCGGCGGCACGGGCAAGGCGAGGGCCGCTGCGCTGGATCGCGGCGTTGCCACGAGGGCGAGAGGCCAGCAATCCGATCAGCAGAGTGGCGGCCAGCGAGAGCGCCGCTACGCTGACGCCAAACAACGCGCCGAGGTACAGCGCGAGGACGACGAGGTCGCGCAGCCCGGTGACGAAACCGGGCAGGCGCACGGCCAGCGCGATCGCGGCAGACGGCCCGAGCAGCAGTGCGGCAAGCAGGCCGATGCGCGCGCTCGATCGCCACGCGATGGAGACCAGGCCGCGGCCTCCGCGGACCGGCCCCAGGACGAACCGATTCATCCCGGCATCGAGGTAGCCCAGCTCACGCAGCCGCGCACGCAACTCGTCGACCGATGGATTCGGATCTCCCATGTCCTTCCCGGAGCGATTCTCCTCACACGTGTCGGCCTGCGATGAAACCAGCCAGCGCGCGAAGCGGTTGGGCGCGCGGCCCGAAGATCTCGAGCGCGACCGTCGCCGTCTGGCACAGCTCGCCCGCCAGTTCCCGGGCGCCGTCCACGCCACTGAACGACACGAACGTCGTCTTGCGGGCGTCGGCCATCCGGGGCTTCCCTGTTTCGGCCGGATCGCCCTCGACGTCGAGCAGGTCGTCGACGATCTGGAACGCGAGCCCGAGGTTCTTGGCGTATGCCGTCAGTGCCGCCACCTGGTCCTGCCTGGCACCGGCCGTCAATCCACCAGCGACGGCGGCTGCCACGAAGAGCGCACCGGTCTTCCACCGGTGAATCAACTCGAGCGCCTCGAACGAGATCGACGACTCGGTGGCCAGCAGGTCCTCGACCTCGCCGCCGATCAGCCCTTCCGATCCGACCGATCCCGCGACGAGCGCGGTCAACTGGCGGGCGAGCGCCGGTTCGTAGGCGCGGGCGATCGTCTGGAAGGCCAGGTTGAAGAGGTTGAACGCCGCCATCAGCGCCATCGCCTCCCCGTGCGCCACGTGACTCGACGGGCGCCCGCGACGAAGGTCGGCGTTGTCGAGCGCCGGCAGGTCGTCGAGGATCAGCGACGAGGCGTGGACCAGCTCGATGGCCGCGGCGACGGGCAGCGCGTGTGCCGACGACCCGCAGACGTCGGCGGACAGCAGCGTGAGCACGGCGCGCACGCGCTTGGACGGCGCGAGGAGCGTGTAGCGCATCGCGCGGTGGAGCGCCTGCGGCTGGGCGGAGTCCGGGGGCGTCACCCGGTCGAGTTCGCGCTCGATCGCCGCGATGCGATTGGTGATGAAGGCCGGCAGCTTCATTCACGCCCATCTTAACGCGAACGGGGCCAGGCGAGACGTCTTGAACGGCCAAAGTCGTTGCGAATGAGTCACGTTCTCTCGACTTCCGTCCGGCCGTTCAAGACGTCTACGCCCCGCGCTTCGCGGGGCCAGCCAACAGCGTTTCTGGTTCTAGCGGG
>JANYLG010000144.1 GCA_025363775.1 Acidobacteriota bacterium
GGCAGGCCACGCTGACCGGCAAGGCCGCGTCGCCGGTGCTGACGTCGGTCACGGCGGCGTATCTCCAGCGCAACCTGCGGCCGAGGGTCACCCTCATCACAGTCCACCCTCCAGGAATCGTGTTCCAGAAGCCGTATTCGACAGGTGAAGCGGAAATTTCAGGGTTCGAGGAAGGGTGGCCCGATACCCGCCCCTCCCCAACGGCGCTGGCGGCGGGCAGCCCCGGCGGCATCTCGATCGGCGCGAGCCCGCTTGGCCGGCGGATTTTCCAGAAAGGCCTGCAGGCGTTCACCTGGAAGGCTGAGGACGACAACGACGACAAGCTGCTCTACGACGTGCTGTACCGCCGGGAGGCCGGCACCACGTGGAAGACGCTCAAGCGCGGACTCGCAGACCAGCTCTTCGTCTGGGATACGACGTCGGTGCCGGACGGCACCTACATCCTGCGCATCGTGGCCAGCGACAGCGCGTCGAATCCGCCCGGCTTGGCGCTGGTAGGCGAAGCTGACAGCACCGCGTTCGACGTGGACAACACTCCCCCCACGATTCGAGTCACCGGTATCCGCCGAGACGGCGGCCGGACCACCGTGTCCTTCGAGGTGACCGACGATCAATCGGTCATCCAGCGCATGGACTACTCGCTTGACGCCAACCGGTGGCGTCCCATCTACCCCAAAGACGGGATCTGCGATTCGCGCTTCGAGCAGTTCGAATTGGCGCTGGAGGGCGATCCCGCCAGCGTCGTGCTCCGCGCGATGGATGCGATGGGCAACGTCTCCACCGCCCGCGCTGAAATGGCGGAGAAGAAATAGGCACGAGTCGGGAGGCGCCCTTATCACCCACCCGCACGCGAAACCGGCGGAGAACCTGGCGGTCCTCCGCCGTCATCTGTTCGGGTCTGCGCCGCCACGTCCGACAAGCAACTAGACCAGCCGCTCAACAAACGGCGCAACCCGACCGGAGATCGATGGCGTCAAAGGTGACGGGCGCGGAGGGATGTGCAGCTCGGGCATCTTCGCCCTCACGGTGAGGCTCGCGTAAACCCAGACCATGTTGACCGCCACTGGCACGGGCGACCCCGCATAACGCGCCGGCTCGAAGCGGGCCCTCGAGATGACATCCAGCAGGTGGAGCACCGCCTGGCGCTCTTCTTTTCCCGGATGCCGGAGGGCGCCGCCCGGCGGGATGACCTCGAGCCTGGCAATTCGACCTTCGCGCGTCACCACCGCGTCGAGCGCGAGAACCAGCCCTTCTTCGTCGAGCAGCGCCGCCGTCGGGAAGGCGTCGTTCGACGATGCACTCGGCAGGTTCATCCGCGCGTCCACGACCATCGGGTTCCTGTTGGAACCGGCCGGCGACGAGATCGCATAGTAGAAGATGGCGGAGATCAGCGCCAGACAGGTCACCGTTGCACCCGTCGCTCCGAGCGCAGCCCAGACCAAGTGGAGGTCTTCGAAGACTCGACCGGTCCAGCCGCTGATGGACTCGGCGTCTTCAGCCTTCAGCCGGCTGACGACGATCGATGGCAGCCCTTCCCACACCTCAGGCCCGACAGACGCCGACAACGCTCCGGCACGCAGGCACGACCCGAGAGCATCCATCTCCCGCGCCTCTGCTGCGCACGCCGGGCATTCCCGCAGGTGCGCCTGGACGACGATTTGATCGCCGACCGGCAGCTCGCCGTCGTGGAACGCGGACAACTGGCGCCGTATCTGCCAACAAGCTCGCGCCATCATCTCCTGTCCGCCTCTCTCAACTGGACTCGCAGCGCTTCCCGCGCCCGCGTCAGTCGCGACTTCACCGTACCGACAGCAACCCCCAGAGAAAACCCGATTTCGTCGTAGCTCAAACCGTCAATCTCCCTCAGAATCATCACGGTGCGCTGGTCGAACGGCAGCCGACCGAGCGCCTCCCATATGCGCGTCGCCAATTCCTTCTGCCCGAAGACGCGATCCGGTTCGGCCAGTTCGCTGGCAGGCGGCAGGTCGCCGTGGGTCTCGAGCCGTTCGTCGAGCGACACCTGCTCAGCCCGGTGGCGACGCTTCCACCACCGCTGGCGGTTGTGCGCCTGATTGATGACAATGCGATAAATCCAGGTCCGAAGGGCGGATTGGCCGCGGAAACGGCCGATCGTGCGGAAGACGTTGAGAAAGACATCCTGGGACAGGTCCAGGGCTTCGTCGTGGTCACCCAGCAGGTGGAGCCCGAGGTGAAAGACCATTCGCTGGTGCTCGGTGACCAGCTCCGTACAGGCCGCCTCATCGCCCGCCGCGCACCGGCTGATCAACGCCGCTTCGCTGCTCCCGACCTCGGACCAGCTGATGGCTGATGCTCGTTTCACCGTAAGTTCCCCGGACACCTGGCCTACTCCTTTCACTATAGCAGTTTCGACCCTGGCTGTCAGGAAGACTAAGGCCGATCGCCCGGCGCACTTGAACGATCGCGAGCTTCCGTCAAATTAGACCCCGGCGTGTTCCGAAAGTTCCCTGCTGGCGTCGTTTGCGGCCGAAACTGCTGCTACCATAGGCCCTGATGAAGCGAACCGCAATCGTCGCTCTCCTCGTGTCGGCGAGCCTGCTGGCCGTCCTCGCCTGGCAGGCGGTGATGCGCCAGGGGGAATACAGCCGCCTCATCGCCGAGGGCGACCGCGCGCTGGCCCGGGACGAGACGTTTCTGGCCGTTGAAGCGTTCAGCGGCGCGATCGCTCTCCGCCGCGACTCGATGCTCGCCTACCTCAAGCGCGGCGAAACCTACCGCCGGCGGGGAGAAACCGGCGAGGCGCTACGGGATTTGAGGAAGGCCGCGGAACTCGACCCCACCGCTACCAAGCCGCAGGAGTGGCTGGGTGACGTGAACGCGAGCCTCGAGAGGTACGCCCGCGCCGAGGAGAGCTACGAAGCCTACCTCCGGCTCGACGACCGGTCGCCGCGGGTGCTGTACAAGCTGGCGCTCGCGCGCTATCGCTCCGGTCACCCGAAGCCCGCACTCATCCCACTCCGGCAGGCGCTCGCGATCGACGATCGGTTTGCTCCTGGCTACTACCTCTTCGGCCTGTGCCTCGAGGCTCTGGATCAGTCTGGGGAAGCGACGACCGCCCTGGAGCGGGCCGTTCAGCTGGAACCGGGCCTCAGTGCCGCACGGGAAACGCTCGCAGAAGCCTACGCGGTGGCGCACCGGGACAAGGACTCGATCAATCAACTGGAGGCGCTGGCGGCCCTCGAACCGGGGCGCCCAGAGCGGCAATTGAGCCTGGGACTGGCCTACGGCCGGGCTGGCCGCGCGGACCTGGCCGTCATCACGCTGCGCAGGGTCGCCGAGGACCACCCGGAGAATCCGGACGTCTACGTCGCGATTGGTCGCGTCTGGCTGGAGGCCGCGGAAGCGTCGCGCGACCGGGTCTCCCTGACCAAGGCGATAGAGGCACTCGGCGCGGTGGCCAGGCGGAGCAGCCCTGGCAGCGAGGCGCTGCTGCTGCTTGGGCGCGCGCAGTTGCTGGCCGGCGACATTGGAGCCGCCGAGCGGACGCTGAAGCAAGCCACGGCGCAGTTTCCCATCGAACCAGCTGCCCTGCTCCAGCTCGCGACGGTGGCCGAGCGGGCCGGGCACGCCGGCACCGCCCGAGACGCGCTCATGCGCTACACGGCACTCTCCGGCGACGGCATCCCTCCGCCCGAGCGCGCGATGCACCTTGGCGACCTGTCGGTGCGCCTGAACGAGCCGGCCGCCGCCGTCGCCTGGTACGCCAAGGCGGTGGAAAGCCCGTCAGCGTTGCCCTCCACGTTTGCCCGGCTGGCCGAGTCGAAGTTCCGCGTTGGCGACCAAGCCGGTGCCCTTGCGTCCGTCGAGCGCGGGTTGCAGCGGGAACCGCGCGACCCAATCCTGCTGGGACTCCAGCGGCGCCTCAAAGCCGTCGCCCAAGGTCGGCGCTAGCACGCTGTCACAGTGGTTCGCGTCACACCCGGCCGCCCATCCCTCGACGCGGGTCCACCCGGTCCCTCAGACCGTCTCCAAGAAAGTTGAACCCCAGCACCAGGAGGGCTATCGCCAGACCTGGAAACACCGTGAGATGCGGCGCGTCCAACAGGTGCGCCCGCCCCCCGTTCAGCATCGTCCCCCAACTCGGCGTGGGCGGCTGCACACCGAGCCCGAGGAAGCTGAGCGACGCTTCAGCGAGAATCGCACCTGCCATGCCCAGCGTGGACTGCACCACCAGCGCCGGCAGCGTGGCCGGCAGCAGGTGCGTGAGCAGGACGCGCCAGGTGCCGGCGCCGAGCGCGCGGGCTGCCTGGACGAACTCGAACTCGCGGGCGCGCAGCACCTGCCCGCGCACGAGCCGCGCGTATCCGACCCACCCGATCGCCGAGAGCGCCAGCACCACGTTGAAAAGGCTCGGCCCGAGAACCGCGACGAGGGCAATCGCCAGCAGGATGCCGGGAAACGCCATCAGGATGTCGATGATTCGGCTGATCAACGTGTCGAGACGCCCGCCGACATACCCCGCCGTGGCGCCAAGCAGCGAACCCGCGGTGGCAGACACCGATACGACAGCCAGCCCGACCAGCAGGGAGATCCGCGCGCCCGCCAGAATTCGCGACAGGATGTCGCGGCCAAGCTCGTCGAGACCGAACGGGTGATCGAGCATCGGACCGGCCAGCCGCAGCGAGAGCACCTGCGACGCCGGATCGTATGGCGCCAGGATCGGCGACAGCACGGCCATCGACACCGCCAGGGCCACGATCATCGCGCCAACGCGGGTCATCGCCCGCCTCCGCCGAACTCCACCGCCACCCTTGAATCAGTCATACCGAATGCGCGGATCAAGCAGGCCGTACACCAGGTCGGTCGCCAGGTTCACGAACACGTAGGTGACGGCGATCAGCAGGATGCACCCCTGCACCGCGGGGTAGTCGCGAAAGCTGATCGACTGGATGAGCAGCCGGCCGACGCCGGGCCAGGCGAAGATCGTTTCCGTGATGATGGCGCCGGTCAGCAAGGACCCGAACTGCAGGCCGGCGATGGTGACGACGGGGATGAGGCTGTTGCGGAAGGCGTGACGAAGAACCGCACGCCAGCGCGACGCACCGCGCGCTCGCGCCGCAACCACGTAGAGTTCGCGGAGTTCCTCGAGCAGGCTGGCCCGGGTCATTCGGGCCAGGATTGCCGCCAGCGCAGCCCCGAGCGTCACCGCCGGCAGGACGAGATGGAGCGGGGTGCCCCGGCCCGACACCGGCAGCAGGTTCCACTCCACCGCGAAGAGAATCGCCAGGAGCGGGCCCAGCCAGAAATTCGGCACCGAGATCCCGACGAGCGCCAGCGTCATGGCGCCATGGTCGATCCACGAGCCTTTCCTGACCGCCGCCACGATACCCAACGGGATGGCCAGCCCCAGCGCCACGACCATCGCGGCCACTGCCAGCTCCGCGGTGGCCGGCATCCGCTCGGCGATCATACGCGCCACCGGCGTATTCGTGCGGAACGAGGTGCCCAGGTCGCCGCGCGCGAGGCCGGCGACAAACGTGCCGTACTGGACGTAGAGCGGCCGGTCCAGCCCCAGCCGGGTACGGAGGGCGGTGACGTCTGCCGGCGCCGCCCCTTCACCCAGCATCGCCTGCGCGGGGTCGCCGGGCACCAGGTGGATGAGCGAGAACACGAGCGTCGCCACCCCGATCAGGACAGGTACGGTAAGGGCCAGGCGACGCAGGAGGTAAGCACCCATCGTTACTCGATGCCGAGACGCGCCATCAGTTTCGCCAGCCCCTGCCGCGTGAGCCCGAGGTCGTGCGAGGCCTGCGCCCGCCGGCCGCCGGCCCTTGCGAGCGCCGCCCGCACGAACGTTGCCTCGAATACCCGCCGGGCATCGTCCAGGTTCCTCGCGCCGGCGTCCGCGGCGGCCCGTTCCGCGATCAGCGTGGGCAGGCGGTCCGAGCCCACGCTCCCCCGCCTACCGGCCGCCACCGCCAGAGCGGCCATCACGTTCTGCAACTCGCGCACGTTTCCTGGCCAATCATACCGCGCGAGCGCGGCGAGTGTCGCCGGCGCGAGCGTGCACCGGCTCTCGATCCGCGCAGTGGCCGCCCGCCAGAAGTGCGCCGCCAGCAGCGGGATGTCCTCGACGCGCGACCGCAGGGGCGGCACGGCGATTCGAATCACTTCGAGGCGGTAGAGCAGGTCGCGCCGGAAGGCGCCGGCATCTGCCGCCGGCCGAAGAGGGCGATTGGTCGCCGCGATGATCCGCACATCCACCGAGCGCGAGAAGTTCTCGCCAATGCGTCGAATCTCACCCTCCTGGACCGCCCGCAGAAGCTTCGCCTGGGCGCGCGCCGTCAACTCGCTGACCTCGTCGAGCACGAGGATGCCGCGGTCCGCTTCCTCGAACAACCCCTTGCGCTCGGTGACTGCGCCGGTAAACGCCCCGCGCGAGTGACCGAACAGTTCGGCTTCAATCAGATCGTCGGTGAGCGCCGCGCAGTTGAGGGCGCACAGCGGGCGGTGCCGACGGGGGCCGAGCCGGTGAATCGCCCGGGCCACCAGTTCCTTGCCGGTGCCGCTTTCTCCTTCGATGACGACGTTGAACGGGGCCGGCGCGGCTCGCGCGATTTCGCGTCGCAGGTTCGCCGTCGCCTCGCTGACGCCGACGATCTCGTCTTCCGCCGCCCCTGACGCCTCGGCAGGCAACGCACGCCGGTCGAGGGCGGTGCGCAGGCATGGCGCGACGGCCGCCGAGGCCGCGGCGAGAACGGCCCCTGCGTGGGCCCAGTCGGGCATCACGTCGGCCGCCCACCGGCACCCGAACGCACCGATGATGGCGCCGGCAAACCGGACGGGCACACCTGCCTCGAGGCCCGACTCGGTTGACGACGGCGAGATCGCCAGGCCGGCGTCGATCGCACGCCGGGCGACCGCTTCCGCGAGATGACAGCCGCCATCAGCCGCCAGCACCATCGTCACATCGCGCTCCCGTCCAAAGCAGGCGACCGACACCGCGCGCATCCGCTCGCGCAGGATCGCCGCCACCTGTCGCAGCGCCGCCGCCTCGTCGTCGAACGCCTGGCAGACACCCAGGATCTCCACCACCGCTTCGATCATCGCGGAACGCGGTTGCGACCCGGGCGCCAGCCCGGGGCCGCGCGGCGACGACGCGCGAGTTCGCCCCTCGCCTCGGATCAGACGCCCGAGCGGGAGACCGACGACGACAGGCAGCCGGCGCGGATCCCATCGGGACAACCGCGCAACCAGCGGGCGTGCTTCCACTTCCCTGCCCGCGTTCACCAGCGCCTGGGCGAGCAGAACCCGCAGGCGGAGCGCGCGCAATGGGGCATGGGCCCGCCGCGCAGCCTCCGTACCTTCTTTCACCTGCTGCCGCAGCAGCGTGATGTCTCCGAGGGCGCCGAAGAGCGCGGCTTTCGCAAAACACGCCGCGGCGAGCTCCGTTGGGTTCCCGGATCGCGCCGCTCGATCTCGCGCCTCAGCCGCCGCCCTGCCTGCACTCGCCAGATCGTCGGTGGCAATTGCGATACGCGCTGCCATGCAGGCCCGTGCGACGCCCGGGTCGAGCCCGCCAATCGCCCACGCTCCAGCCCCTACCTGCTCGAGTCCACCGGTCGTTGAGGCCCCGCACAGGCGTTCCCGGACGCACGTCGCCCTTCCCAGCCGCATCCACTCCGCCGAGGCGATCGTGACCGGCTCAACCGCGGGTTCGTCAGGCGTATGCCCGGCAGACGAGGGCGGGCGGAGCCACTCCAGTGCCTCCGCGTGCCGGTCCTGCCAGTAGAGACAGCGAGCAAGCGCCAGTCCGGCGAATGCATGCGTCGAACGTTCCGACATCTCGTTCGCGGCGATGGCGGCCGAACGTAGCCCAGCCTCCGCTTCGCTGAACCTCCCTGCGTCGGTCCACCCGAGCCCCATGAAGACCGCCGCGCAAATGGCGCGCGCCGCCAGGCGCGCCTGCTCGAAGTGCTGCCGCGCCACGTCGAACGCACGGAGCGCCGGCGTCAACTGTCCGCGAACGAGAAGCAGCCGCCCGAGTGCCAGCGCGGCTTCCCCCGCGGCCGGCTCGTCATGTCTCCGCGCGCTTCTTCCCATCGTCTCCCGCAACAGTCGCTCGGCCTCTGCGTGCCGCCCGCTCGCCGCGGCATCGAAGACCGCGAGCGTCACGGGACTGCTGTACCGCGCGTCATGCGACCGTCCTGGCGTCCACGCCTGGATCGGCGGCGGGACGGTCGCGGGAACGGGCAGGAGCGAGGCGCCCGCCGGCGAGCCTGTGAGATAGCCGGCGGATTCCTCTCGTACCCGGAGCGTCCGCGACTCTCCGGCCCAGGCAGCCGGACTGCTGCTGCCGCATGCCATCGACGGTTCCTCGATGTGCAACAACACATGCGGGAGGTCGCTGGAGAGCCCCAGCGAGAGGAAGAACAGCGCGGCATCCACGTCGGCGTGCGATCCTGTGCCTGGATGAACCAGCAGCACGTGGCGGCCGACTACCGCCTCGCGCCAGCGTTCGTGCGCGAGGGCGTGCAACCCGTCTCCCTGCAGCACGGCCGACGCGACAGGGATGTAGCCCTGGAGGCGCGAGGTTCGGGCAAGCATTCGCCAAAGCACCATGCGGACCGGGCCGTTTCCAATCGCAAAGCGGACCACGCGCGGACGTCCGGACACGCCGCCCTTCAGGACGTCTATCAGCCGCTCGGTCAACTCCGCCGCCTGTTCCCCGAAAGCACGCGGCGGGTCGGCGCCGTACGACGGCCGCAGCGTGAGCCCTGCAGGACCTGAGTGGCCATCAGGTCCGCCGCAGTCTGCCACGAGGGCCTCCAACCGCCGCGCCTGCCGGGCGAGCCGAGCTGCCGACCGCTCACCCGCGATGTCGCCGTCGCGGTCTTCGGCCAGCGTGAGCCCGGTCTCGTCGTCAGGCATCAGCGCCAGACGGCCAGATCGATCGATGACGCTGGCCCACTGCAGCCGGCCCGGAGCGAGCCCTCGCGACATCAGGAAGGCGGCCACCTCCGTCAATGAAGCGGCCGTGAAAGGGTCCCGTGCCTTCCAGCGCGACGGTGGGTGTGAGCAGACCCACGCCTCGAAACAGCTCGCCTGCCCGGCCGGGCCGAAGTCGGCCAGCGGAACGAGATGTGGATGCGACAGCGCCGAAAGGGCCGCGCACCTGCGCAGCCATGCGTCCTGCGCACGACGATTCGCCAGCGAGACGCGGCGAATCCACACCGGGTCGCCGGTGGCCAGGTCGATAGCCTGCTCGGGCTGCGTGACGAAGAATCGGTCCGCGAAAAGCAGCGGTTCCATGACGGCCCCGATCAGGTGCAAGAACACAGCCGCCAGCGTGATCCCCGCGAGAATGCCAGGTTTTACAAGGGCAGCCCCTCTGGGGCGCACCGCGATCACTCCGCGAGAACGCAGAAACTTCGGCTAGAATGGGGCGGAGATGCTGCGTTTTCTGACTGCCGGTGAATCGCACGGTGAGGCGCTCGTGGCCATCCTGGAGGGCATGCCCGCCGGCCTTCGGCTCTCGCGTAAGGCGATCGATCGCCAGTTGCGCCGACGCCAGGGCGGCTACGGCCGCGGCCGACGGATGGCGATCGAGGCCGACGGTGTGGAGATCCTCTCCGGTGTCCGGAACGGCGCGACGCTGGGCACACCGATCGCGCTGTTGATCCGGAACAAGGACTGGCCCAACTGGCAGTGGACGATGGCGGTTGACGAGGTCCCGCCCGAGTCGGCCGGCGGCGCCCGACGGGCGCCCGTCACCAGGCCTCGTCCCGGCCACGCGGACCTTGCCGGCGCCCTCAAGTACGGGCACCAGGATCTGCGGAACGTGCTCGAACGGGCCAGCGCGCGCGAAACCGCCGCCCGCGTCGCCCTCGGTGCCTGCGCCCGCGTCTTCCTCGAACGGTTCGATATCCAGATTGTCTCGCACGTCACCGCGATTGGCGATGTCCGCCTGGACGACTCCGCGTCGTGCGCATTCGACGCGGTGTCGATTCTCGATGATGACGACCAGGTTCGATGTGTGAACGTGGCGCTGCGGGAGCGGATGGTGGCGGCGATCGACGCGGCCAGAGCCGCTGGCGACACGCTCGGCGGGACGTTCGAGGTCATCGCGCGCGGTGTACCGCCCGGCCTTGGCAGTTACGCGCAATGGGACCGGCGGCTCGACGGACGCGTCGCGCAAGCCTTCATGTCGATTCCCGCGATCAAGGCCGTCGAGATCGGCGATGGCGTGGAGGCGGCGTTCCAACCCGGTTCGCTCGTCCACGATCCGATCCTGCCGGCAGCCGATCCCCGAAGACCCGACCGGCTGACGCGACCGACGAACCACGCGGGTGGCCTTGAAGGCGGCGTGTCGAACGGCGAAGAACTCCGGGTCACCGCGTACATGAAGCCGATTGCGACGCTGATGTCGCCCCTCCCGTCCGTGGACCTGAGCACCGGGCGGGAGGCGCCCGCCACGGTGGAGCGGAGCGACACTTCCGCGGTCCCCGCCGCGGCGGTCATCGGCGAAGCGGTGCTTGCGATCACGCTGGCCGATGCGTTCCTCGAGAAGTTCGGCGGCGACTCGGTACTCGACATCGTGCGCAACTACGACAGCTGGCGCCGGGAACTGTCGGCACGCTTCTCCATCCCCGTTCCGACTGGATCCAGAGAGGATTCCCGGCCCCGATGATTCGCCCCATCGTCAAGTACGGAGAGGAGACGCTGCACCGGCACGCGGCGGTCGTCCTCGACATCACCGCGGACATCTACACGCTCGCCCGTGACATGGTGGAAACGATGTACGCCGCGCCGGGGATTGGCCTGGCCGCGCCGCAGGTGGGCGCGCCGATCCGGCTGTTCGTCATCGACCTTTCGCTCGGCCACGATCACAGGGGGCTGATCACGCTCGTCAACCCCGAGTTCGTCGAGCGCGAGGGGATGCAGCTCGAGGAAGAGGGCTGCCTGAGCCTGCCGGGGTTCAACGCGACGGTGGCGCGGCCCGAACGCGCGACGATCAAGGGGCTCGACCTCGACGGCCACGAACAGTTCTATACCGGTGACGGCCTCCTGGCCCGCGCGTTCCAGCACGAGATGGACCACCTCGACGGCCGCGTGTTCGTCGATCGGCTGCGCGGGATCAAGCGCGACCTGATCGTCCGCCGCATCAGGAAACAAATCCGGTCCGGGAAGTGGTAACGCATGACGCCGCTCAGGCTGGTCTTCTTCGGCACGCCCGAGTTCGCTGTCCCCACGCTGCGCACCGTGGGGGCGCACGGCCACGACGTGGCGGCGGTGGTCACGCAGCCCGATCGTCCCCGCGGCCGCGGCCAGAAGCCCAGCCCGGGCCCGGTCAAGGCCTTCGCCGAGCGCCACGGGCTGCGCGTCCTGCAGCCGGAGCGGATGAAGGACGACGCGTTCCTGGCGGACCTCGCCTCGCTCGCTCCTGACCTTGGCATTGTCGCGGCCTATGGCAAGATCCTGCCCGCCGCGCTGATCGCGATTCCCCGGCTCGGCCTGATCAACGTGCATGCCTCGCTGCTGCCACGCTGGCGTGGCGCGTCGCCAATCCACCGGGCGGTGATGGCCGGCGATGCCGACACGGGGGTGTCGATCATGCGTGTGGTCCAGGCGCTCGACGCGGGTGGCGTGTTCGCCATCTCGTACCGGGCCATCGGCCCGGACGAAACGAGTGAAGAGGTCGAGCACGACCTGGCGGAGAGTGGCGCCCGCCTGATCCTGCCCGTGATCGACGCGCTCGGAACCGGCGTTGCGAACGAGACACCACAGGACGACAGCCTGGTGACGTACGCGCCCCGGCTGACGCGCGAGGATGGACTGATCTCCTGGGAGGCGCCGGCGTTCGCGATTCACAACCAGGTGCGCGGCCTGTATCCGTGGCCCCATGCGTTCACGTCGCTGGACGGCGCGCGCGTGATTGTCCTGCGCACGTCGGTTGGCTCACCCTGCGTCGCCCCCCCGCCGGATGCGCAATCGGGCCAGGTCGTCGCTGTCTCGCGCGAGGCGATTGTCGTGGCGGCTGGCGACGGAAGGCCGCTGGCCCTGATCCAGCTGCAGGCGGAAGGGCGCCGCGCGATGAGCGCGCGCGAGTTCGCGGCGGGCACCCGGCTCCAACCCGGCGCGCGGTTCGGCACATGAGCGCCATCGCGCCGGCGCGGCGTGCGGCCTACACGGTGCTGCGCGCGGTGACTTCCGGCCGCAGCAATCTCCCGGATGCGATCGCGCATGCCCGGGAACGGCTGACGGACGAGCGCGACCAGGCACTGACGGCCGTGATCGCGGCTGGCACACTCCGATGGCAGGGGGCCCTCGACGCGGTGATCGAGGCCTTCGGCCGACGCACCGCCTCGCGCCTCGACCCCGAAGTGCTCGACATCCTCCGCCTGAGCGCCTACCAATTGATCCACCTGGACCGCGTCCCCGCCAGGGCTGTCGTCAACGATGCCGTCGACCTCGCGCGGGAGCAGAAGAAGAGCAGCGCCAGCACGTTCGTGAATGCGGTGCTGCGCAGGATCGATCGCGAGCGGGCGCGTCTTCCGCTGCCACTCAGGCCAGAGCGGGGGGATCCAGACGGCGCGCTGGAGTACTTGTCCGTCACGCTGTCGCACCCCCGATGGCTCATAGAGCGATGGCTTCTTCGCGTCGGCTTCGACGCGGCCGAAGGGTGGGTACGGTTCAACAACGCGGCCGCGCCGCTGACACTGCGCGCCAACACGCTCGTGACGACCAGGGACGCCCTCGTGGACCGGCTGGCCGCACACGGAGTGGCGGTCTCGCCGACCAGGTTTGCGCCTGCCGGCCTCCTGGTGCAGGCTGGCAATCCGCTGAAGACGCCGCTCGTCGACGAAGGCGCCTTCTTCGTGCAGGACGAGGCCTCCCAGCTCGTCGCGATCGTCGCGCGCGCCAGGCCAGGTGAGCGCGTGCTCGACGCGTGCGCGTCGCCGGGTGGCAAGACGGTGGCGATGGCGGCCGACATGGGCAACCAGGGCGTGATCGTGGCGGGTGATATTCGCGGCCGGCGGGTGGAACTGCTGAAAGAGACCGTCGCGCGCAGCGGCGCCACGTCCGTGCACGTCGCTCGCCTCGACGCTGCCGCGCTTCCCTTCGGCCCCGTCTTCGACCTCGTCCTGCTCGACGCCCCGTGCTCGGGGCTCGGCACGATACGCCGCGACCCGGAGATCCGGTGGCGTCGAACGGCGGCCGACCTGCCGTTCCTCGTCGGCGCGCAGCGCCGCATGCTCGACGGGGCCGCCGGTGTGGTCCGTCCGGGCGGACGGGTGGTCTATGCGACGTGCTCGAGCGAGCCTGAAGAGAACGAGGATCTGGTCGCGGCCTTCCTGGCGGACCACCCGGCGTTCGAGGTCGAGGCGCCGGAGTTGAGCGTGGCGCCCGGTGCGGAAGCGGCCCCGTTGCTGACCGACGCCGGGTTCCTCCGCACGTGGCCGTACGCACACGGGCTCGAGGCGTTCTTTGCGGCCGTGCTCCGCCGTCGCGCCTGACGACGCGCGCCTCGCCGGCACCGCCCTGCGCCCGCGCGCCGGCCGCCACTTTGTGAATCCAAAGTACTTGTAGTACATTCGATCTTCTGATGCCATTGACGACCCGCGTGTGGAGCGTGGGCAAACTCCTTCTGATCATCAGCGCGCTCCTCTCAACCTACGTCCTCTCGGCCGCGCTCGCGGTACGGGTGGCGTTTCGGGTTCGAGAGGTCAAGGTGCCTGCCCTTGTCGGGCAGCCGCTGAGCAGCGCCAGCGCCGGCGTGGCGGGTGTGGGCCTCACGCTGAAGGTTGACGAGAGTCGCCGGTCCGATCCCAGGATTGCCGCGGGACGAGTTGCGCAGCAGGATCCGCCCTCCGGGTCGATCGCGCGGAGGGGCCGGACCGTCAAGGTGTGGTTGAGTACCGGCGGCGTGGTCGCCTTGATTCCCAGGCTCGTCGGAGAGACCGAGCGCACGGCTCAACTCCGCCTGACGCAGGACGGGATCGGAATCTTCTCGGTGTCCGAGGTTCGCTCCAACGACTTTGCCGCGGACGTGGTCGTTGCGCAGGATCCGCCCGCTCAGACGCGCGGCACCGCGGTATCGCTGCTCGTCAACCGGAGCGATCGCGCAGTGGCGTACGTGATGCCGGACCTGATTGGCGTCAACGGCGCACGCGCCGCGGACGTCCTGCGTTCCGGGGGATTCCGCGTGGCCGTCGTCGGTCAGAATCCGTACCCCGGGATTCCCGCGGGCGTCGTCATTCGGCAGTCGCCGCAGGCCGGTTTCCAGGTGACGGCCGGAGACACCGTTTCACTCGAGGTCAGCCGGTGAACATCCGCCTCGCTCCCTCGATTCTCGCCGCCGATTTCGCGGCGCTCGGCGATGCGGTCGCCGCCGCCGAGCGGGGCGGCGCCGATCTGATTCACGTGGACGTGATGGACGGCCACTTCGTCCCGAACCTGACGGTCGGCCCCCTGGTGGTCCGATCGCTCGAGCGGATCGCGCGCGTGCCGATCGATGTCCACCTGATGATCACCGACCCCGACCGCTATGCCGAGGCGTTCGCGAAAGCCGGGGCGTCGATGATCTCGGTGCACGTGGAGGTGCTGCCCCACCTCAATCGCACGGTGGCGTTCCTCAAGGAACTCGGCGTCAAGGCTGGCGTGGCCATCAACCCGTCCACGCCCCTCGGCAGCCTGGAGGAAATCGCGCCCGATGTGGACTATGTCCTGGTGATGTCGGTCAACCCCGGGTTCGGAGGTCAGGCTTTTCTACCGCGGACCGAGTCTAAGATACGAAGCCTGCGTGCCATGCTGGACGCCGCGGGCAATGCCGCGCCGATCGAAGTGGACGGTGGGATCGACCTCGCGACGGTCGGAAGTGTGGTCGGGGCCGGCGCAGAAATCCTCGTTGCGGGTTCGTCCATTTTCCACACCCCGGACATCGCGGCGGCGGCTCGCGCCCTGCGGTCCGCCGCGGAACGGGCGGCAGCGCCAGCGGGCAGGACACGGTAGCGATGGCGTTTCCGCAGACCAGCCAGCATCAGTCCGTCGCCCACGTGCGCGTCCGGTACGCCGAAACGGACAAGATGGGCGTCGTGTACTACGCCAACTACCTGGTGTGGTTCGAGGTCGGCCGTTGCGAATGGCTGCGGGCCACAGGATGCACGTACCGCCAACTCGAGGCCGAGGGAACGGCTCTGCCGGTGATCGAAGCCCACTGCGAGTACCGCCATCCCCTGCGATACGACGACGAGGTGGAGATCCGGGCACGGGGCAGGCTGCTGTCTCCGGTGAGGATCAGGTTCGACTACGATGTCGTGCCAGCTGGAGCCAGCGAGCCGTCCGCCACCGGCTGGACGGAGCACGCGGGCATCGATACCGAGGGGCGGCCGCGCCGCCTGCCCCCGTTCGTGAGGAGGCTGTTCGCATGAACGCGTTGGTGACCGGCGTCGCCGGGTTCATCGGGTCCACGCTCGCCGGCCGCCTGCTCGACCAGGGAGCGCGGGTGACGGGGATCGACTGCTTCACCGATTACTATCCCCGCGCCATGAAGGAGGCGAACCTCGCCACCCTCGTGACGCACCCCTCGTTCCGCTTCCTCGAGTCCAGGATCCAGGCGGCGGACCTCGGGCGCATCCTCGCCGACACGACCCACGTGTTCCACCTGGCGGCGCAGGCGGGCGTGCGGAAGAGCTGGGGGCGGGACTTCCAGGTCTACACCGAGAACAACATCGAGGCCACGCAGGCGTTGCTCGAAGCGTGCGTGGGGACGGGGGTCGAGAAGCTCGTGTACGCGTCGAGCTCGTCGGTCTACGGCGACGACACCCCGCTGCCGATGCGGGAAACCGCGATGCCTGCTCCGCTTTCGCCCTACGGCGTGACGAAACTGGCGGCCGAGCACCTCTGCAACCTCTATCACGCGAATCACGGGGTGCCGTGCGTGTCGCTGCGCTACTTCACCGTCTACGGGCCGCGGCAGCGTCCGGACATGGCCTTCCATCGGTTCATGCGGGCCGCCATCACCTCGCAGCCGATCACGCTCTACGGTGACGGCGAGCAGACACGGGATTTCACGTTCGTGGCCGACGCTGCGGCCGCGACCGCGAACGCGGGGACGCGGGGCGTTCCCGGCCGCGTGTACAATATCGGGGGTGGATCGCGCGTCTCGGTCAACCAGGTGCTCGACATCGTGGCCCGGCTCTCCGGGCGCCGACTCGATATCCGGCGCGAGGACAAGCAGAAGGGGGACATGCGCGACACCTACGCGGATACGACCCGCGCCCGCGCCGACATCGGGTTCGCGCCGACCGTCTCGATCGAAGAAGGCCTTGGGACCGAATACGCCTGGCTGGCGACGGCGCTGGACCGCGCGTGACGGAATGAAGATGAACGTGAACCGATCCCTGCGTGCCCGCGCCTGCGTGTGCGGACTCCTCGTCGTCCTGCTGGTGTTCTCTGCCGCCTGCGGCTCGAAAGGCGGCAAGCTGCCGGTGGCGACCGGCGCTGAGCCCGACAAGTACCTCTTCGATCAGGCCACCGCGTCGCTGAACAAACACCGATGGCTGCGCGCGCGCGAGTACTTCCGTCAGATCGTGGACAACTACCCGCAGAGCCGTTATCGTCCAGACGCCAAGCTCGGTCTGGGCGACACCTATCTGGGCGACAACTCGATCGAGTCGCTGATCCTGGGCGCCAACGAGTTCCGGGAGTTCCTCACGTTCTATCCGACGCACGAACGGGCCGACTACGCTCACTACAAGCTGGCGATCGCCCACTACCAGCAGATGCTCGCTCCTCAGCGCGATCAGACGCAGACCAAGGACGCGCTCAAGGAATTCGACGCGTTCGTCGAGCGGTTCCCGGACAGCAAGTGGATCAACGAAGGACGGAAGAAGCGGCAGGAGTGCCGCGACCGGCTGAGCGACGCGGACTACCAGGTGGGCTTCTTCTATTACCGGGCCAAGTGGTACCCGGGAGCCGTCGTGCGGTTCCGGTCGGTGCTGAAGGAGAACCCGGAGTATGGGAACCGGGACGCGCTGTATTACCACCTGGCGGACACGTTCGTGAAGATCCAGGCTTCGGCCGAGGCGCTGCCCATGCTCGACAAGCTTGTGAAGGAATTCGAGAAGAGCGAGTACCTGGAACGCGCGAAGAAGCTGATGGCGGATATTCAGAGCGGCGCGACCGCACAAAAGACCGCACCCAAGGCCGCGCC
>JANYLG010000166.1 GCA_025363775.1 Acidobacteriota bacterium
GGGCCCGCCCGGTCCGGACGACAGACTTGGCCGCGCAGTGGCTCGTGCTGATGACCAGGTCGTACTCGTCGAGGTCGAACTGCTCGATGACGGCAGGGAACAGCGGCAGCAGGTGCCGATAGATCCGTCCGATGCCGGGCAGCCAGGAGAGGACCGACGAGCGTGGCGCCAGCCGCTCGATCGCCGGAGAGACGCTTCCCGGCACGTGGACCAGGGTGAAGAGCGAAGCGTGCGGATACAACTCGCACACGGCCTCGAGCACCTTCTCGCCGCCTCGCATGCCGGTCAGCCAGTCGTGCACCAGCGCGACCCGCGGCGTTCGCGTGGCCTCCGTCATAGCGGCTGTGCCCGCTCCATCACCTCGCCGTAGACCTCGCGGATCCGTTCCACCGACCGCTCCCAGGAGTACTCGCGCGCCCGCGCCATCCCTCGTTCGCGCAGCCAGGTGCGGAGGTCCTCGTCGAGCAGCGCCTTGCGCATCCCGTCGGCAATGGAGGTCGTATCGTATGGGTCAACGAGGATGGCGGCATCGCCCACCACCTCGGGGAGCGACGACACGTTCGACGTGACCACCGGCGTGCCGAAATACATCGCCTCCAACGGAGGCAGGCCGAAGCCTTCGTACAGCGACGGGAACACGAAGACCCCTGCCAGCCGGTAGAGCACGGCCAGTGTCTCGAGGGAGACGAATCCAAAGAACCGGACGTGCTTGTGCAGCTTGTGCCGGTGAACCGCGCGCCGCAGCCCCTGATACTTCGAAATCTCGTCCCCGATGATCACCAGCTTCAGCGACTCGAACGCCGTCTCCTGTCGAAGTTGGTGGAACGCGTCGATCAGCCGCTCGAGGTTCTTGTGCGGCTTGATGTTGCCGACATACAGCGCAAACGGATCCTTGAGCTGGTATCGCGCCCGGACACGCTCGAAGCCTTCATCGGCCGGCGGGATGGTCAGCCGTTCGTCGATCGCGTTGTAGACGACGGTCACCTTGTCGGCGGGCACATGGAAGCGTCGGAGGATATCCAGCTTCGAGGTCTCCGAGACGGTCAGAATCCGATCGGAGCGGTGCGCCGCCGTCCACAGCTGCGCCCAGGCGTAGGCGTACGCCATTCGGTTCGGCAGATACTGCGGGAACATCAAGTGGATACAGTCGTGAATCGTCACGACGGATCGGCAGTGGACCAGCGGCGGCAGCACGTAGTGCGGGGCGTGGAAGAGGTCCACGTGCTCGCGTCTCAACGCGATCGGAATGCGAATCTGCTCGCTGATCGAATACGGTCGGGCCGACTCGACGACGATTCGGAAGTTCTCCCCGGGGATCGCGATCTGGTCGCGGTCCTGCGGGCGGCAGATCAGCACGTATTCCGCTTCCCGGTCGATGAGCCCCAGTTGGTGGACCAGATTCCGGATATAGGTGCCGATGCCAAAGTCGTGGTACTTCCTGACGTCAATGGCGATTCGCACGGCTAATGATAACGGAAGTTGGCTGCGCGCTCACGCGTTCGGCAACTGGCCCCGCAATTCGAGATACCACCGCAGCAGTCGTTCCCAACCCGGGTGGTGTTTCGCATAGAAGGCCAGGTGGCTTCGGCGGTAGGCGAGATTGGTGGCCGCCGGGTCGTACGATCGCGAACGCCCCCGCAGGTGCTGCACCTCCACCGACGGGACAAATCGGACGCGCCGGCCGCGCGCGCGGACCGACGCGCAGAAGTCCACATCCTCCGTGTAGAGGAAGAACCGCTCGTCGAGGAGTCCCACGGCTTCCGCCTCGGTTCGACGGACGAGCAGGCAGGCGCCGCTCACCCAGTCCACCTCGCGCGCAACGCTGAGCGATCGTTCCACCTGGCGCCGGACGGGACCCCACCCGCGTTCGTACAGCCTTCCCACCAGCTTCTGCCTCAACTCGTTGAGCGGGCCGATCATGTGCCCGACGGAGATCTCGGGACGCCCAGCCGCGTCAACCAGGCGCGGCCCCGCGATGGCCGCCTCCGGGTGCGCCCGCAGGTCGGCGACCAGGCGATCGATGGCGCCGGCAGGCACCACCGTGTCGCCGTTGAGGAGCAGCACGAACTCGCTGGCGGTGGCGCGGATTCCGATGTTGTTCGCGCGCGAGAACCCCAGGTTCGCCCCGGCGTCGATCGCCTGGACCGAGGGCCACCGTGCATGCACAAGGGCCAGACTGCCGTCCGACGAGGCGTTGTCCACGACGACCACGTGGTGCGACGCGGCGGGCGGTGCGGCGTGGAGCGATTCGAGCGCGCGCCCCAGATCCTCGCGCACGTTGTAGCTCACGATGACGATCGCCACGTCGGTCCACCGCGACGTCGGCGAGCCGGGTGCGTCGCTACTCATGCCTGGCCGCGTCGAGCAGCGCGCTCAGGGTCTGGCGTCCAGTCCGGTCCCAGGAATACCGCGCCAGGGTGCCAGGCGCCCGCGCGATGACACCCGCCCTGGCCTCGGCATCGAACAGCAGCGTCTCGATGGCCTCCGCTGCGCCGGGCACGTCAGTCGTGGCGACGTAGCGGGCCGCATCGCCATACACCTCTCGCGCGACCGGCGTGTCGCCAACCAGGATAGGAACACCGTAGGACAGCGCCTCGAGCGGCGTCAAGCCGAAGCCCTCGTAGTCGGAAAGAAAGACGAACACGCCGGCCCGCGCGTACAGGCCGGCCAGCACATCGTCGGTCACGTAGGAGCGCACGCTCGTCCGTTCGGCGATTCCGGCGGACTCCGCCGCCTCGCGCAGATCCTGATGCGGGTAGGTGCGGTTGTCCCCCACCACCTCCAGGCGGATATCGGGGTGCCGGGTGGCCACCTCAGCCACGGCGCGGATCATGTCGGGCAAGTGGCGACGATTGAAGATCGACCCGACGAACAGAACCAGCGGTTGCTGGACTCGGTCGGGTGAGGGGAGGCGATCACCGACGGGGCGGGTCAGGCCAAGCGGGACCACGCGCACGCGGGCGCCGGCAATTCCGAGCCGCCTGACGATTTCATCCCGGGAAAAATCGGAATCGGTCAGCACGCACCGGGCGCGCCGCGCCGCAGCCGTCGTCACGAGGCGTTGCCGGACCCGCATCCGGAAGGGGAACCACTCGGGGTGCGCCAGGAACGACAGGTCGTGGATCGTGAGCACGGTCGGGACTCGAACCGCGAGCGGGGCAGTGTAGGCAGGGGCAAAGAGGACGTCGGGCGGGCTGGCGCGAAGGGCAGCCGCCAGGTGAACCTGTTCCCACCAGGTTCCGCTGCCCCCCGGGATGCTCCGCGTCTCGACGGTCAGCGCCGAGGCATTCAGCGTTGCCGGCAGGCTGTTTCCAGGTTCACCCGCCGGCACAAAGAGCACGAACCGGTGGGCTGAAGCCTCCGGCAGGCTGTCCCAACTCGTCAGCAAGTGGGCCAGGTACCGGCCGACGCCGGTCGGCCTGCCGCAGAGCTCCCGTGCGTCGATGCCGATCCGCACTTGTTCAACTCCCGACGCGCTGGCGGCGTGTCTCGATCGCCCGTTCGTAGGCCGCGCGGGTCAGTTCCGCAGCTCTCGTCCACGTGAATCGCTTCGCCTGCCGCAATCCCTTCTCGGCCAGGCGCCTGGCAAGGGCGGTGTCGAAAAGCACGCGCTCCATGGCGTGGCTGATCCCGACGATATCCTCTGGCTCGACCAGCACCGCCGCGCCGCCGCTCACTTCCGGTAGCGAACCACAGTTGGACGCGATCACGGGAACGCCGAGCGACATGGCTTCCGCGACCGGCATGCCAAAACCCTCGTTGAAGGAGGGCAGCACCAGGAGGCGTGCGCCGGCATAGACCGCCTGGCGGTCCGCATCCGGCACGTAGCCGCGGTACTCGACACGTCCTGCAAGCGGCGGACTGGCAATCCTCTCCCGCCACGCCTCGGCGCCTCGCACGCTCCCGCCCGCCAGCATGAGCGGGGGCGAGTCTGGGCGGCGCACGACCAGGGCGGCATACGCCTCCAGCAGGCCATCGACATTCTTTCGCGGTTCGAGCGTACCGAGGAAGAGGATGTATCGCCCCTTGGGGTTTCCGGGCACGATGGGGCCGGTCGCGACCCACTGCGGCACCCCGTGCGGGCATACGCTCACTCGTTCGGGTTCGACGTGGAGCAGGCTGCACACCTGCTCGCCCACCTGCGCCGAGACGACGATGATGCCGTCGGCCAGGACAGAGTGGCGCCTGACCAGCGCCGGATAGGCGTGGCGCATTTCCGCCCTCGTCCGCTCCGGGTTCAGCAGGAAGTCGAGGTCGTGGATGGTCACCACCCGGGCCGCGCCACGGGAGGGCACCAGCAGCGGGTTGGGTGAGTGGACGACGTCATACCGGTGCAGGGTCAGCCATTCGACCGGAGGCCAGCCCAGACGATGCCAGGCGGCGTTGAGACAGCGAACAGGCACCCGGCGGTCCACCACCCGGACCGACGGGCCGAGTTGGGCCATCGCCTCGGGTGACGGCCTGTCCTTCCAGGAACTGGTAAACACTTCGACATCGTCGGCGTTCGCGCCGGCCCGCCGGTCGCCCGCCCGGCGATCGACAGACCGATCGATTCGTTGCTCGGCCAGGGCTCGGGCCAACTGGTGGACGTACTCGCCGACACCGGTCCGCTCCCTGAGTGCCGGCCGGTAGTCGATCAGGATTCGCACTGGGGACACGCTACCGTGCGACGGGAGGGGAGCGCAAGTGTTAAGTGCTTGTCTTTCAGTATCTTGACACGTATTTGCTCTTGTGTTAACGTCGCGATTTTCGGGGAAGTGTCCCTGTTGTCGCCGGGTATCATTGGAGTTGACCAGGATGAAAATCGCTGTCATTGGGACTGGATACGTCGGGCTGGTGGCGGGCGCCTGCTTTGCCGAAAACGGCAACGACGTCGTGTGCGTGGACAAGGACGAGGCGAAGCTGCGAATCCTCCGGCGGGGGAAGATTCCGATTTTCGAACCCGGTCTCGAGGAACTGGTCAAACGGAACCGGGCCGAGAAGCGCCTCGTGTTCACCAGCCAGATCGGTACCGCGGTCCGGGCATCGAGCATCATTTTCATCGCCGTCGGCACTCCGCAGGGTGAGGACGGCTCAGCCGACCTGCAGCACGTTCTGGGCGTCGCGCGGGAGATCGCGCAGGCGATGAACGGCTACAAGGTGATCGTGGACAAGAGCACCGTGCCGGTCGGGACCGCGGAGCGGGTGAGGGAGGTCATCCGGCGCGAAACGACGCATCCGTTCAGCGTCGTGAGCAACCCCGAGTTCCTGAAGCAGGGGGCAGCGGTCGAGGATTTCATGAAGCCCGACCGTGTCGTGGTCGGCGCCGAGGACCCTCGCGCCACCCAGATGATGATGGAGCTGTACTCGCCGTTCACGCGGACCGGCGCACCCATCATGGTCATGGACTGCGCGAGCGCGGAGATGTGCAAGTACGCGGCGAACGCGATGCTGGCGACGAAGATCTCGTTTATGAACGAGGTGGCGAGGGTCTGCGAACAGTACGGTGCGGACATCGACCAGGTGCGTCGCGCGGTCGGGTCGGACCGCCGCATTGGTCCCGCGTTCCTGTTCCCGGGTATCGGCTACGGCGGCAGTTGCTTCCCCAAGGACGTGCAGGCCATCCTGAAGTTCTCGGCCGACAAGGGCTACCATTTCCAGATCCTCGATGCCGTCGAGCGGGTGAATCGCCAGCAGAAGGGGCTGCTGGTGGATAAGATGACGAAGCACTTCGGATCGCTGGCCGGCCGCACCATCGCGCTCTGGGGGCTGGCGTTCAAGCCGAGGACCGACGACATGCGCGAGGCGCCGGCCATCACGATTGTCGAGAAACTGATCGAAGCGGGAGCGAAGGTCCGCGCCTACGACCCTGAGGCGATGAAGATGGCCAAGGGGATCTTCGGAAATCGCGTGACGTTCGTGGAGCGGGGCTACGACGCGCTGGTCGGCGCCGAGGCGCTGGCGCTGTTGACCGAGTGGAACGAGTTTCGCGAGCCCGACTTTGCGAAGATGCGCAAGCTCATGCACTCCCCAGTCGTGTTCGACGGCCGCAACATCTACAATCGGGAGCAGATGAAGGCCGATGGATTCACCTACTACGCGATCGGGAGATAGGCGCGGGGCGGTTCTCGTCACCGGCGGAGCCGGCTACATCGGTAGCCACGCCGCAAAGGCGCTGGCGGGCGCCGGTCGCCGGGTCGTCATCTACGACAACCTCTCGCAAGGGCACAGGCAGGCCGCGATCGGCGCTGACCTCGTCGTTGGCGACACGCGGGACGTGTCACTGCTCCGGACGGTAATGGCCACCCGCGGCGTCACGGCGGTCATGCACTTTGCCGCGTGGGCCGCCGTGGGCGAGTCGGTGCGGGATCCGGCCGGGTACTACGGCAACAACGTCGAGGGGACGCTCTCGGTCCTGCGCGCAATGGCGGAGGAGCGGGTGCCGTCCTTCATCTTCTCGTCAACCTGCGCCGTGTTCGGGGAACCGATCGAGGTGCCGCTGGTCGAGAGCCACCCGACGCGCCCCATCAACGCGTATGGCGAGACGAAGCTGGCCATCGAGCGGGCGCTTCCGCACTACGAGCGGGCCTACGGCCTCCACTCGATCTGTCTTCGGTACTTCAACGCGGCCGGCGCCGACCCGGATGGCGAGATTGGGGAAGACCATCACCCGGAACGGCACCTGATCCCGCTGGCTCTCGACGCGGCCGTCGGGAGCACGCCGCTCCAGGTGTTCGGCGACGATTACCCGACGAGGGACGGGACGTGCCTTCGTGATTACATCCACGTGACGGACCTGGCCCAGGCGCACCTGCTCGCACTCGACGCGCTCGAGCGCGAGCCGCGGTCGGCCGTCTACAACCTTGGCAACGGCCACCCGTTCTCGGTCAGGGACGTGCTGCAGTCGGTGGCCCGCGTCACCGGGCGCCAGGTCCCCTATGCGATCGCGCCGCGGCGCGCCGGCGATCCGGCCGTGCTGTACGCAGCCAATACCAGGATCCAGGCGGAACTGGGCTGGGTCCCGAGATTTGCGGACTTGGACATGATTGTCGAGACGGCGTGGCGGTGGTTCGAGGCGCACCCCCACGGGTACCAGGACCGGGAGGCATGAGGTTGGGAACCGCAACCGTTCGGGGCGTCCTCGTCGATCCGCTGCTGTCGGTCGTCATGCCCGTGTACAACGAGCGTGAGACGGTGGAGGAGATCATCCGGCGCGTGCTCGCGGTTCAGGTTCGAATCCAGCTGATCGTCGTGGACGACGGGTCAAAGGACGGGACGCGGGACATCCTGGCCGGTCTGCAACGGGAACTGGGGTTCGAGCTGGTGCTCCAGGCACGCAACCAAGGCAAGGGCGCCGCGCTCCGGCGCGGGTTCCAGGAGATCCGCGGCGAGCTGGTGGTGATCCAGGATGCCGACCTGGAATACTCGCCGGAGGAGTACCCGCAGCTCATCGAGCTCATCTGCCAGGGGCGCGCGGACGTGGTGTACGGCTCCCGATTTCTCGGCCGCCATCGCGTCTTCATGTTCTCGCACTACCTCGGCAACCGGGTGGTGACCCTGCTCACCAACATCCTCTACAACACGATGCTGACCGACATGGAGACGTGTTACAAGGTCATGCGGGCCGAGATCGTGCGTGGAATGAGCCTGCAGTCGAACGGCTTCGGGATCGAGCCGGAAATCACCGCGAAGATCTTCAAGGGCAGGCACCGGGTGTACGAGATTCCGATCACGTACGACGGGCGCGGCTACGACGAGGGGAAGAAGATCACGTGGCGCGATGGCATCGTCGCCTTGTGGGTGTTGCTCAAGTACCGAGTCATGGCTTGAACCCGCTCTTCCGGCTGCTCCAGTTCTCCCGCCCCTACCGGGGCCGTCTCGCGGCGGCCTTCGCGTGGATGATCCTGTACGCGATCGGGGCGGCCGGCCTCGCCAGGCTGATCCAGAACGTCTTCGACGAAGTCCTGACGAGCGGGCAGAACCTGGCGTTTGTCGCCACGGCGATCGTCGCGGCCAACGTCTGCAAGGGGGTTGGCGGGTACTTCTCCGCCTACCTGATGTCGGACGTCGGGCAGCGGGTCGTCATGGACGTGCGCAACCGGCTGTTCCGCCACATGCTGAACCAGTCGGCGGCCTTTTTCGCCAGGCGCAGTTCCGGCCAGCTCATGTCGAGGATCACCAACGACGTGGGCCAGATCCAGCAGGCGGTGTCAGAGACGATCGGCGACCTGCTCCGTGAGTCGCTCGCCCTGGTCGGATATGTCGCGTTGCTGTTCTGGTTGGACGCCAAGCTCGCGCTGGTCTTTCTGACCGGCGCGCCACTGGTGGTGTACCCGCTGGCCCGGCTCGGCAAGCGGCTTCGGAAGACCTCCCGCCGCAGCCAGGAGGAGCTCGAGCATCTCTCGCACGTGAGCGCGGAAGCGTTCACTGGCCACCGGATCGTGAAGGCGTTCGCTACCGAGGCTCACGAGGCCGGCCGATTCGCCACGGTGGCCGACCGGCTGTACCGCGCGAACATGAAGGTGACGGCGGCCTTGTCGGCGCTGCCGGCCATCATGGAGGTGCTGGGAGGCGTGGGCATGGCCGCTGCGCTCTGGTACGGCGTCAAAGAGATTGCCGACGGCAAGCTGACGTCCGGTCAATTCACGTCGTTCTTCGCTGCGCTCTTCCTGATGTACGGCCCGGCGAAGAAACTGAGCCGCGTGAACGCGAACCTGCAGCAGGCGGCCGCGGCCTCCGAGCGGATCTTCGAGATCCTGGACATGCACTCCGAGGTGGTGGACCGTCCCGGTGCGAGCGCCATGCCGCGATTGTCTCACGCGATCGAGTTCCACGACGTCCGCTTCAACTACGACGACGACCTGAGCCACAAGATCCTGCGAGGCGTGTCGATCCGGGTGGCCGCCGGAGAGATGGTGGCGATTGTGGGCCGGAGCGGTGCGGGCAAGACGACGCTGGTCAACCTCCTGCCGCGCTTCTACGACGTGACCGGCGGTTCGATCACCATCGACGGCGTGGACATCCGGGACGTCACGCTCGCGTCGCTCCGATCGCAGATCGGGATCGTGACGCAGGAGACGGTGCTGTTCGACGACACGATTGCCGGCAACATCGCGTACGGGTCGGCAGGGGCGAGCCAGGAGGAGATCGAGGAGGCGGCCAGGGCTGCCCATGCGCACGATTTCATCGCCGCGTTGCCGAAGGGGTACCGGTCGGCAATCGGCGAGCGCGGCCAGAGGCTCTCGGGTGGGCAGCGGCAACGACTCGCGATCGCCCGCGCGCTGCTGAAGAACTCGCCTATCCTGATCCTGGACGAGGCCACCTCGTCGCTCGATGCCGAGTCGGAGCACCTGGTGCAGGAGGCGCTGGCGAACCTGATGGCCAACCGCACGGCCATCGTGATTGCGCATCGCCTGTCCACGGTGCGGCGCGCAAGCTCGATCGTGGTTGTCGAGCGCGGCCGTGTGGTCGAGGCGGGACGGCACGACGAATTGCTCTCCCGTTCCGGCGGCGCGTACGCAAAGCTCTATGCGATGCAGATCGTCGCCGGCCGCCGCCCGCTCGACGTGCCGGTGGGACAGTTGAATGAGTAGGATTCTTTCTTATGTTTCTCAGTATGACCGGTTTCGCGTCGCTCACCAGGGAAGACGAACGGGCGACGGTTGGTGTCACGATTCGGGCGGTCAATCACCGCTACCTGGATGTGCAGCTTCGCCTTCCCCAGTGCCTCATGGCCGCAGAGACGAAGCTGCGGGCCTTGATCCAGCGCCATATCGCGCGGGGGCGAATCGAGGTGAGCGTATCCGTGCAGTTGAGGGAGCCTCCGGCTCCCGACGTCGAGTTGCACGAGGAGTTCGTGCATCGCCTCGGAGACGCCATCGAGCGGGCCCGGCAACAGGGGCTCGTCACCGGCCACCTGACGCCAGGGGACCTGGTCCGGATTCCGCAGGCGCTCGTGTTCAAGGAGCGGGTGTCGGACGCGCCCGAGGCGATCGAGGAACTCAGACGGCTGGTGGAATCGGCGATCGAAGAGACGATTGGGGCCTTGAACACGATGCGGCAGCGGGAGGGCGGGCACCTGAGGGCTGATCTCGACGGGCGGCGCGAGTGGCTGGCTGCGCTGATCGAGCGCGTGGCGGCCGCGGCGGCCGAGGGGCGCGCGGGCCTCGAGGCACGGCTGGCCGAACGGGTCATGGAGTTGAGCCGTGACCTGCCGACCGACCCGGCGGCCATTGCGCAGGAGATCGTGCGGGCCGCGGGCCGTTCGGATATCAGCGAGGAAGTGGTGCGCTTCCGCGCCCACCTCGCGCACTGGACGGCGCTGACGGAGGGCGAGGAGCCCTGCGGGCGCAAGTTCGACTTCCTGCTCCAGGAGATGAACAGGGAAGTGAACACCATCGGGTCGAAGGCGGACGGCCTCGGGGTCACCGAGCTGATCGTCAACGCGAAGGCCGAGTTGGAGAAGATGCGGGAGCAGGTGCAGAATGTCGAATAGGCGGCGCGGCCGGTTGTTCATCGTGTCGGCGCCGTCTGGGGCAGGAAAGACCACGATTGTCCACCGCGTCGTGGAGACGACCCCGGGCGTGGCCATGTCGCGGTCGTACACGTCGCGCCCCGTGCGCGCGGGCGAATGCGAAGGCGTGGACTACAACTTCATCGCGGCCGAGCAGTTCAGGTCCATGCGCGACGCCGGGGCGTTTCTGGAATGGGCCGACGTGTTTGGCGACTTCTACGGGACGGGCGCTGCGGACACCGAGAGCCGGCTCGTCGCTGGCCAAGACCTGGTGCTGGTGATCGATGTCCAGGGCGCCCGCAAGGTCAGGGCCGCCGGGGTCTCGAGCGTCGGCATCTTCCTGATGCCGCCGTCTTTCGAGTGCCTGGAGCACAGGCTCCGCCGCCGCAGTCGCGATCCGGAAGCGGCGATCGTGCGACGGCTGGCCACAGCGCGGCAGGAGATCGAGGCGTTCAGCGAATACGACCACGTGGTCGTCAACGACGAGATCGAGCCGTGTGCCGATCGCGTTCGGGCCATTATCCTGGCCGAGCGCTCTCGCCGGGACGTCATGACGGCCGAAGCCGAGGCCGTCGCCTCGACATTCAGATCGTAAGACATCCTCCAGGGCTGAGAAAGTGCTTATGTCCCTCGTCGCACTCGGCGTCACCGGCGGAATCGGGGCCTACAAGGCCGTCGAGGTCGCGCGCGGCCTGCAGAA
>JANYLG010000199.1 GCA_025363775.1 Acidobacteriota bacterium
CCGCGGCGAGAAGTCGCCGTCCTCGAGCGACGCCGCCTCGCCGTCGGGCACGGTCCACGACGCATCGGCCACAACCTGCTCGATTTCGGCCTCGAGCCGCTCGGTGAATTTCTCGCCAGCGCCCGAGAACACCTTGATGCCGTTGTCCTCGAACGGGTTGTGGGACGCGGAGATCACCACCCCCGCGTCGAACTCGCTCTCGCGCGTGAGGTAGGCGACGGCCGGGGTGGAGATCACGCCCGCGCTGGTCACGAGGCCTCCCGCCGTCCTGGCGCCGTGCGCGAGCTCACGGCCAATCCACTCGCCCGATTCACGCGTGTCACGCCCGATCAGCAGGCTGTGCTCCACCGACGCGCGGGGCAGCGCGCGGACGAGGGCGGCGCCAAGCCGGCGGACGGTGCAGACGTCGAGGGGCGGCGAACCGGCGCGGCCGCGCACGCCGTCTGTTCCGAAGAGTCGTTCTGTCATCGGTGTGTGAACCAGGAACCTGATATCAACCGCGGAGCCGCATGCGGGGAGCGTCGCTACTGGATCCTCACACGCACAGTGGCCGGCTCGATCCGCCCCACCACGAAGTCTGGTGGCGGCTCGACCCGAACCGAGAGA
The DNA here is from genome assembly GCA_025363775.1 of Acidobacteriota bacterium. GTDB lineage: Bacteria > Acidobacteriota > Vicinamibacteria > Vicinamibacterales > Fen-181 > FEN-299. The sequence continues at coordinate 607 of JANYLG010000199.1, forward strand.
TTGTACCGGCCCGGTCCCAGGCCGGCAAGATCCACGAACACGGCGATCGCGTCGGGCCGCATGGCGTCCACCACGTCCTTGGGGCCCCGGATGGCGACCGCCACAGCGGCAGGGACGGCCTGGGCGGACAGCCCGCGCCCGGCGTTGCGGAGATGAACGGGAACCTGCGACACGCGCCGCTCGATCGGCCTCGGCCGCACCTCGACCGTGACCTTCGCGCTTGGCGACGCGGTGAGCCGCAGGCTCGCATCGGTCACGCCCACCGTGACCGTCTCCCTGACCGTTTTGCGCGAGCCAGACACCGACACCGGCTCGGTCGTCGCCTCCTCGAGGCGCTGCAGCGCGCTCTCGGGCCCGGCCACGTCCACGCTGGTCGGATCGATGCTCACTGTGCCAATCTCGTAGCCTGGGGCCGGCTCACCTTCAACCACCGGCACCACGGGCACGCGCCGCGATCCCGAGGGTTCGAACCGGAGGGAGATGGTCCCCGGGGTCACGTCCACCACCTCGACGCCGAACGGCGCCCGGACCTGCGTGCGCGTCAGGTGGAAGAACCGCCGACCCGACCGGGCCAGGGACAAATCCACGATGGTGACCACATCGCCCTGCGACAACTGGCTCAACAGCCCAGCCGCCCCGCGAACCCGCACATCAATCGCGGTCGGAGGATTCTCGACCAACTCCAGCCGCGCGGGGCGGTTGCTCAGCTCCAGTGGGACGCGCAGGCTCCGCTCGACGGTCTGTTCACCGGCCACGGTGAACCAGAGGCCGAGGGCAACGGCGGTCGACAGGAACTTCAAGCCGAGGTGGCGGAATGGGTGGTAAGCCATCACTCGTAGCTCGGACGCGGCTGCTCGCGCGCCTCGTGGCGGCCCGTGAGCAACTCGTGCAGGCGCGCGCGCAGCGCGTCGGTCGTCAGGCCGCTCTCGATGCCGCCATCGAGCGCGAGCGAGATGCGGCCCGTTTCCTCCGAGACAATCACCGTCACCGCATCGGTCTCCTCGGTGAGGCCGATGGCCGCGCGATGCCGGGTGCCGAAATCCTTGCTCACCCGCGGGTTCACCGTGAGCGGCAGGAAGCACGCCGCGGCCGCGACGCGCTCGCCCTGGATGATCACCGCGCCGTCGTGCAACGGCGTGCCGGGGCGGAAGATCGTCACGAGCAGGTCGTACGTAATCGTCGCGTCGAGCGGGATGCCCCCCTCGATGTAGTTCCGCAGGCCGATGCTCCGCTCGATGGCGATGATGCCCCCCACCCGCTGGGTGGACAGCATCCCAGCCGCGACGACAACCTCCTCGATTGTCTCTTCGGCCCGCTGCGTTCGCCCGAAGTAGCTGCCGAACGGCGTGCGCCCGAAATGCGCCAGCGCCCGGCGGATGTCGGCCTGGAACAGGACGATCAGCGCGAACACCAGATAGCCGACCATGTTCCGGATGAGCCAGTTCACCGTTTCGAGATGGCCCCACCGGGACAGGTAGAACAGGAGGACGAGGAGGCCCGCGCCGAGCCCCATCTGCACGGCGCGCGTGCCACGGATCAACTTGAGGATCTCGTAGATCGCGACCGCCACGATGAGGACATCGAGGATGTCCCACCACCCGAAATGGCGGAGCACGGAGAGGATGGACTCGACGATCGTCACAGGCGATTCTTCCACCCCAAAACTTCGTCAACAGCCCTTACCACCTGGACCATCGCCCCGACCGCGTGGACCCGAACGATGTGCGCGCCCTCGAGGACGGCAACGGCGACCGTGGCCGCGGTCCCCCAGTCGCGAGCGTCCGGGGGCGCGTTGCCGATCGCGCGCGTCAGGAAGGACTTCCGCGAACTTCCGACCAGGATCGGACGATCGAGCGCGGCCAGCTCCGAGAGGCGGGCGAGGATCTCGAAGCTGTGCTCGGCGCGCTTGGCGAAGCCAAGACCGGGATCCAGGATCGTGGCCTCTCGTGCAACACCCGCACGCTCGGCGGCGGCCAGGCTCTCGGCCAGCTCTCCACACACCTCGGCGCCCACATCCGCGTATGACGCCTGGCGGTACATCTCCCGCGAGGTTCCGCGCATGTGCATCAGCACCAGGCCCGCGCCCGCGGCCGCCACCACCTCGCCAAGGCCCGGATCATACCTCAGGCCAGAGATATCGTTCACTATTGCCGCGCCTTCGTCCAGTGCGGCGCGCGCGACGGCCGATTTGGTGGTATCGACGGACACCGGGAGGGCGGTCCGCGCGACAATCGCCCGCAAGGCCGGCAGCAGGCGCCCGGTCTCCTCGTCGGCATCGATTGCGGCCGCGCCGGGACGCGTCGACTCGGCGCCCAGGTCGAGGATGTCCGCGCCCTGAGCTTCGGCGGCCTGCGCCAGGTCGAGCGCGCGCGCCGGATCGATCGACGGGGATCTCTCAGCGAACGAATCGGGGGTGATGTTGATGACGGCCATGACGAGCGTGCGCGCGCCCAGTTCCAGGCAGCGCCCGCCCGTGAGGGGCACGGTGTAGAGTCGGCGTGCGTGCAACGTCGTCAGACATGAGCCACGTGACGGGGGCGACCGGGCCACCCCCGCCCGCGACTATTCCTGCGGAACCGGTTTCTGGATCGGCTGAAGCGGGGGAAGTATCGAGGCGCGATCGCGCTGCCGCGCGCGCGCCTCGTCATCGGCCGAGGCCGTCGGGGCAGCCGGCGCGGCCTGTCCCGGCTCCTCCATCGCCGTTCCGGCGGCCAGGCGGCTGACCTGTTCGCCGTCGAGCACTTCGAGCGTGAGCAGCGCATCGGCGATGCGCGTCAGCGCCTCTCGGTTCGCGACCAGCATCGCATACGCCTTTTCGTGCTGCGTCGTGACGATGCCGGTGACCTCCTGGTCGATCTTGATGGCCGTAGCTTCGCTGAAGTCCCGGTGCTGCGCGATCTCGCGGCCGAGGAAGATCTGTTCTTCCTTCTTGCCGAAGGTGAGCGGGCCCATCGACTGGCTCATGCCCCACTCGCACACCATGCGGCGGGCGAGGTCGGTCACGCGCTCGAGGTCGTTTCCCGCGCCGGTCGTGACGTCGCCGGTCGTGATCTCCTCGGCGATGCGCCCCCCGAGCAGGATCACAATCTGATCCTCGAGGTACGAGCGCGACAGATTGTGCTTCTCGTCCACCGGCAGCTGCTGGGTGAGCCCGAGCGCCATGCCGCGCGGGATGATGGTCACCTTGTGGATCGGATCCGCGCCGGGCAGCAGTACGGCCAGCAGGGCATGCCCGGCCTCGTGGATCGCCGTCACCCGCTTCTCGGCGTCGCTGATGATCATCGACTTCCGCTCGCTGCCCATCAGCACCTTGTCCTTCGCGAACTCGAAGTCGAGCATCCGCACCACCTTCTGATTGAACCGCGCGGCATACAGCGCCGCCTCGTTCACCAGACTGGCAAGGTCCGCGCCGGAGAAGCCGGCCGTCCCGCGGGCGAGGACGGTGACGTTCACATCGTCGGCCAGCGGGATCTTGCGCGTGTGGACACCGAGGATGCCCTCGCGGCCCTTGACGTCGGGACGGTTCACCACGATGCGGCGGTCGAACCGTCCGGGCCTCAGCAGCGCGGGGTCGAGCACGTCGGGACGGTTGGTCGCCGCAACGAGAATGACGCCCTCGTTGGACTCGAAGCCGTCCATCTCGACGAGCAACTGGTTGAGCGTCTGCTCGCGCTCGTCGTGGCCGCCGCCGAGCCCGGCGCCGCGGTGCCGACCAACCGCGTCGATTTCGTCGATGAAGATGATGCAGGGCGCGTTCTTCTTTCCCTGCTCGAACAAATCGCGCACGCGGGAGGCGCCAACGCCGACGAACATCTCAACGAAGTCCGACCCGCTGATCGAGAAGAACGGCACGCTGGCCTCGCCGGCCACCGCGCGCGCCAGCAGCGTCTTGCCCGTTCCCGGCGCCCCCATCAGCAGGACGCCTTTCGGGATCCGCCCGCCCAGCTTCTGGAACCTCTGCGGCTCCTTCAGGAACTCGATGATCTCCTGGAGCTCGTCCTTCGCCTCGTCAACACCGGCGACGTCCTTGAACGTCACCTTCTTCTGCGCGCTCGAAGACAGCTTGGCCTTGCTCTTCCCGAACGACAGGGCCTTGTTGCCGCCGCTTTGCATCTGCCGCATCAGGAAGATCCAGAAGCCGATCATCAGGAGGATCGGTGCCCACGAGTAGAAGATCGTGGCCCACGGGCTGACGCTCGGTTCCTTGGCCGTGACCTGGACGCCCTTTTCGATGAGCTTGTTCGCCAGCCCGTCGTACTGCGACGGCGCAAACGTCCTGAAGGTCTCGTTGGCGGCCTTGTAGAGCCCGGACACCTCGCTCCCGGTGATCGTCACCGTGGCGACCTGGCCGGCGTTGACCTTCTCCATGAACTCGCTGAAACTGATCACGCTGTCGCGTTGCTGGAAGTTGGTAGAGAAATTCCAGATCAACACCGCGACGACGACCAGCACCATCCAAAACAGCAGACTCTTGAGCGTGGAGTTCAATCTGTTTCTCCCCTCAGCTTCAAGATTACCACGGCGCGCGTAAGCTCGCTCACGCGGAAATCCCCGGAAATGACGTGCCCGGCCACCCACACAATCCGATCGTCCCGATCGACGACGAGCGGCGTGTGGTCGCGCTCGCCGCGCGGGACCTTGCGATCGACGAATAAGTCCTGAAGCGTCTTGTGGCCACAAAGGCCCAGCGGCCGAAACCGGTCACCTGGTCGGCGGTACCTCACGGCCAAGGCCGACACCTGGTCCCGGTCAAGCACCGCGGTCCCCCGGTCGAGCACTGCTGTCCCGGAAATGACCGTTTCGAGCCCCCCAGGGCGAAGCTCACACGAAAGCGATCGGCCATCCCCGAGAAGGACCTCTCCTGGAATAGACAACGGCGCGCGAAAATAGTTTCCGGATGGGCTGGATCTATTCGTGACCCTGACGCCCCTGCTCTCAGTCGACGTGAGAACCACTTGCCCGGCTTCGGCCTGTTCTGCCAGCTGGCCCGGCAGTTTCAGCGGCCCTTCCACACGACCCGCCGCCAGTGCCAGCAGTCGTTCCACCTGTTGGAATCCGACGTAGCGCCCGGAAGAGCGTTCCCTCAACGCCAGCAGCGCGACTCGGCGGGCAACGGCAAGTGGCATGCCGACCAGAGCTTGAGCGTCGAGGCACAACTCCCATTCTGTGACGCGGGAGCACGCTCGGAAGGCCTCCGCTGCCACTCGGCTCAGGTATTCGTCTTCCGCCCGTGTGATGTCTGCGGCGCGAGCCAGCGCCTGGACAGCGGAGGGGACGGTGCTGACCAGTGCAGGCATCACGTCGTGCCGCACGCGATTTCGCAGGTAGCGGCGATCGCGGTTCGACTCATCTTCTCGGAACGGAATGCCGGCCGCCGCCAGCCACTCGACCAGATCCTGGTGCGAACAGTCGAGCAGCGGTCGAACGATCGCCCCCCGGCGTGAGGGCATGCCGGCAAGGCCCGCAGCCCCGGCACCGCGAAGCAGGTTCAGGAGCAGCGTTTCAGCCTGGTCGTCGCGCGTGTGGCCGACCGCCACGTGCGTCGCGTGCAGCCGCGTCATCGCCTCCGCAAAGAACTCGTATCGGAGTCGACGCCCCGCGTCCTCCACCGAAGTCCGCAGCCGCCTGGCTTCGTGGCGCACATCGGCCCGACCGACTTCGAACCCCAGTGCAAAGCGCCCGGCCATCGTCCGGCAGAACTGCTCGTCGGTATCCGAGGCGTCGCCGCGAAGCCGGTGGTTGAAGTGCACGAGGCCGGCCACTTCGATTCCCAGTCGGGGCGCCACCTCGCGCAGCAGGCAGACGAGCGCGGTAGAATCGGCACCGCCCGACGCGGCAACGAGCAGGCTCGCGCCAGGGCCGAACAGGCCGTATCGGTCAATCGTCCGGCAAACTCGCTCGGTGAGGACAGACATCGAGAGCGAGCACACTCAGGCGAGAGGTGAATCTGGTGCCGGTGCAGGGACTTGAACCCCGGACTCCGCGGATATGAGCCGCGTGCTCTAACCAGCTGAGCTACACCGGCGTAAACAATGATTTTATCACGGCTTCTCGCTGCTCTCAACCAATGCGGCCGCGAGCAGGGGGATCAACAATTCGTGGTGACCGACCAGGTAGTACCCGTGCCCCATGCCCGCGGTCGGGCGGTTGACGACGTTGACCTGCGGGCGGTAGAGTTTCGCGAAGTCGAGCGTGACCGTGGTGAGGCCGGCGAGGGTGCGTCCGGTGTTCCTCGCGAGCGACACGGCTTTCAGGAAGACCTCGGGCAGGATGACCGCCGACCCGCAGTTGAGATAGACGCCGTGGTCGAGGCGCGCAACGCTCGACGTGAAGTACCGGAAGTCGCGCAGGCTCCCTTCCCCGAGGGCGGTGCCCGACGCCGCGGGGTGCATGTGGATGATGTCGGTGCCCAGCGCGATATGCGCCGTCAGGGGGATGCCGAGTCGGAACGCGGCGGCAGCCACCGACGCTCGCTCGTGCTGCGGGTGCTTCGCGCACAGGTACCGGCCCACCGCCTGGCCGATGCCGAGACCGGACGTCACGCCCTCGTTGATCGCGCCGTTCAGCAGGCGGCCCGTCTCGTCGGCCATGCCGAACTGCCCGGCCCCAAGGGTCGACTCGACGTCCTCGGAGGTGGCACCCGACAACGCGATCTCGAAATCATGAATGATCCCCGCGCCGTTGGTCGCGAGCGCGGAGACGAAGCCGCGCTCCATCAGGTCGATCAAGACCGGCGACAAGCCGGTCTTGATCACGTGGGCGCCGAATCCCCAGACGATCCCGCCGCCCGACCCTCGGGCCGCGACCATCGCGCTGACGACCGCGCGAAAGTCACTCGCAGCAAGGATCGAGGGCAGCGAGTCGAGGAAGCCCGTCATCCCCGAGCCTGGCTGGTACGGCTTCGCGAAGTCTTCCGCCCGGACCTTGCTCTGCCGGCTCTCGAGCGGATAGGTGCGTATCCCCGACAGGTCGAATTCCTCGTAGGGAAAAGGCATGCCACGCTCCTCTCCTAAGATCCTCTGCATCCTACCTGACTCCTGAAGCCCGACACCGAAGATCCTGCTACAGAATCAGCATCGCGTCGCCGTAGCTGTAGAAGCGATAGCCGCGAGCGACGGCTTCGCCATACGCGGCAAGCACAGCCTCGCGTCCGGCAAAGGCGCACACGAGCATCAGTAACGACGACTTCGGCAGGTGAAAATTCGTGAGCAGGCCGCCCGGCACCTGGAACCGGTGCCCGGGGTGGATGAACAGTTCGCTGATGGCCGAACCCGGCACGACCCGTCCCTGCCCGGCTGCCGCCGCGGTCTCCAAGGCCCTCGTGGTCGTCGTTCCCACGGCGACCACGCGGCGGCCCTCGTCGAGCGCGGCATTGATCGCCGACGCCGCCTGCGTGGACACCTCGAACGACTCGGGATCGACATGGTGCTCCTCGACCCGGTCCACCCGCACGGGCTTGAAGGTGCCGTAACCCACGTGCAGCGTGATTTCCGCCCGATCGACGCCTTGCCCGGCGAGGCGATCGAGGAGCGCAATGGTCAGGTGCAGGCCCGCCGTGGGAGCCGCAATCGAACCGCGCGCGCGGGCGTACACTGTCTGGTATCGCTCGCGGTCGCAAGGAAGGTCTGCGCGATGGATGTACGGAGGGAGCGGCACGTGGCCGATCACGTCCACGAGAGCGTCCACGTCCGCGCGGTCGTCGCTCCACAGCCTGATCGTTTTGCGGCCGTGAAAATGCTGCTCGAGCACCTCCGCGCGAAGCGTGACGCCAGGGCCCTCGAAACGCACGCGCGCACCCGGGTGCAGTTTCTGGCCCGGGTGCATCAGCGCTTCCCAACGGTCCCCGTCCAGACGCCCGACGAGCAAGCACTCCACGGCGCCGCCCGAGGGATCGCGGCGTCCGAGCAGCCGCGCGGGAAAGACCCTGGTGTTGTTGAGAACGAGGAGGTCGCCCTGTCGGAGAAACTCGGGCAGCGCGCGCACGCAGCTGTGCGCAACCACCGCGCCTGACGCGCGATCGAGCACGAGCAGGCGCGATGATTCGCGCTCGGCCGCAGGCTCCTGCGCGATCTGGTCGGGAGGGAGGTGAAAGTCGAACAGGGCCACGTCCACCCGGACAGTGTACCCTCGCCAGGACTCGCGCACGCTCGATTCGAGTTCGGCTCACGGAACGACCGGGATGGACATGCCCCTCGGCCTCGCGCCACGACCTCGCCCCGATGGGAGACGGGCTCCAGCGAGATCGCAGATCGCAAGTCGAAAGTCGCCAGCCGGGCTGTGATGTTCAGGCTAATGCACGACCGGCCGGTATACGATCTTCAACTGTCTCCAGTCTTCAGCGAGAATCGACCACATCAGCTGGTCGTGATACTGTCCTCGGCACTTCAAGCCCTGGCGCGCGACGCCCTCGGGCACCGCTCCGATCTTGCGCGCCGCGCCGTTGGCCCGCCCGTTCTGGACCGCCGCCCGGGCTTCCAGCCGATGAAGGCCAAGGTCCTCGAAGAGGAAGTCCATCAGGAGCCTGGCGCCCGCCGCGAAGATCCCGACACCCCAGAACTGCGACCCGAGGGCCACGCCCCACTCGCCGATCGAGAACGACGGGTCGATCTGACGCACCTGGAAGATGCCGATGGCCACGTCGTAGCCATTCGGCACGACGGCGTAGCACAGGTACCGGCCTGTCGCCCGCTCCGACTGCGCCCACACGATGAACCGTTCGAACCCGGCAACGTCGATTGGGGGCGGCGACATGTACCTCCGGACTTCGTCCGTGGACAGCATGGCGAACAGCGACGGGGCATCCGAGATACGGAGGTCGCGCAGCGTGACGACCTCGTCCGACAGCGTCGGAAGGCCCGACCGCCAACCCGGCGCCGTGTCGGCGCGAGGGTCAGCCACCGGCGAGACGGTCGTCTCCAATTCAGCCCTCAGCTGGAACGGCATCTTGTCCATCATCGGTCCCCACCCAATTCTGCGCTGGCCACGCGTACACTTCCGTCGTTGACGCCCCAGACAATGTTCCGGGCCACGCCCCAGACGATGTTGCTCCCTTCGAGGTGTCCCCACGCCGTGCTGGTCGGTCCGCCCACCTGTCCCCACACCACATGGTTGGGGTTCGCCGGGTCGCTGACACCCACCAGGTTCACGCCCCAGACGATGTTCACACCCCAGACGATGTTGACGCCCCAGACGATGTTGACGCCCCAGACAATGTTCACGCCCCAAACGATGTTCGTGCCGGACACGAGGCTGTCGGAGACGCCCCACACGATATTCGTGCCGTCGGACACGCCCCAGACGATGTTGCTGCCCCAGCACGGCGCGTTGGTGTAGAAGACGGAGCCTGGCACCTGCCACACCCCCCACACGATGTTCTGCGCCCACGGTAGCGCTTCGCCGGCGATCGTCGTCACCGGCTGGGGTTCTGGCGCAATCCACGGCGCGCCGATCGGGGCTGACGCGTCCACCGACGCTGCCAGATCGATCGCTCCCGCCGCGTTCAGACCGCCGCCGCCCTCGGTCAGGCGGTCGTACTCGGCGCCGTTGGCGTCGTGCACCGGAAACGCGGAGACCTGCAGGATCGCCTTGAGGGCGTTGGCCGAGAGCGGCGCCTTGGAGCCAGGCGTCCGGTCGCGGTTCGCGTCGATGGCCAGGGCGACCACTCCGGTGGCCACCGCCGTGGCCATGCTCGTGCCGCTCAGCCTGAGGTACTTGCCCCCGAAGGCCCCTGCGACGTGCAGGGACGGAAACTGCTCGTACAGCGCGCTGCCCGGGACACCGACAGAGACCAGACGGTCGCCGGGCGCCACGATGTCCGGCTTGGCGTACGCGTCGTACCACGTCGGCCCGCGCGAACTGAACGTCGCCACCTGGTCATCCGACCTGACGGTCGTGCCCTTCGTGAGCAGCGCCCCGACGGTGATCGCGGACGGCGCGTTCCCGGGGGACGTCACGCCGGCGTAACCCGTCTCGCCCGTCAGCGGGTTGATGCCGCAGTTGCCCGCGGCGGCAACCACGACCAGGCCGGCCCGCGTGGCCTGCTCGATGGCCTGCACGAGGGGGTCGGTCGCGGCCGGCTCGAAGATCGGGTGACCGATCGACAGGTTGATGATGTCGATCCGCAGCCGCTGCCGGTTCTGGATCACGTACTCAATGGCCCGCACGACGTCGCTCGTCCGGCCCTGCCCCGTGTCATCGAGCACCTTGAACACGGTGAACCGGACGGCCGGCGCAACGCCCTGGTACTGGAACGCCGACTGGACGCCGTTCCCCCCGATCAGCCCGGCCACATGCGTGCCATGGCCGTAATCGTCATAGGGCGCCGCACGTCGGAGGGTGCCGCCGGTGAGATCGAAGAATCCGGTGATACGACCGGCGAAGTCGAGGGTTGGCTGAATGCCGGAGTCGATGATCGCCACGCCGACGCCCGCGCCGGTGGGCGCCCCGGGGCCGAGCCCCAAGGTCGTTCGAAGGAAGTTGCCCTGCCAGTCCAGCCGCTGCGCGAAGTCCCTCGGCCCGAAGGCGCCGGCCGGTGTCACGATGGCGTCCGAAGAGAGCGACGCGATCTCGGGATTGCCAGCCAGGTACGCGATGGCGGCCGACGGCACTTCAACCACGAGCGAGTCGATAGTGGGAGACTCGCCCGTCACGCGGTAGCCGCTGGCCTCGAGCTGGTCCTTCATGCGCGACCGGGCACCTGGCGTCACCCGAATGATGATGTGCTGGAGGCCGGTGTCAGTGCTGCCCGCTGCCTTCGCGAGCACTATGTCAAGTTTGGCGGGCCAGCGCTGGCCGAACGCCTGGGGCTCGGCGCCCGCAAGGCCTGCGGCCATGACTGCCGCCACGAAAACAAGGTGGCAACGGAGCTTCATGCTGCCCAACAGAGCAATTGAGCGGCCACCTCGTCGGCGGTGGGGAAACAACACCGTAAGTATCAATATATCAATACCTTAGAGACTCCAACCCTGCGGGAGTGATTCCAGGCTTTTAGGTGGGGTGTGCAATTACTGAACATCGACGGTGCTATCGATGTGGTAAATTCTGCAATCTGCTAACAATTTCGGCCATTCGCCCCCGTGTCCAGTTGCTGGACACCCAGTGCATACACGAGACACTCTTCTCCACATGTCTGCCGACCGGTCACGGTGATGGCGAGAAACGAGAGACCCAAGGCCCGTGAGGCGACTGATGGTGAGGAAGGCTGTGTCCGACCGGCCGAGGATTTACAGCCGGTGGGTGAACTGCCGGGGGAACGAACGCGCCCTTGGGGCG
>JANYLG010000203.1 GCA_025363775.1 Acidobacteriota bacterium
GAGCCCTGGATGGCGCTGACCTTCAGCGAGGGCAGCATCGGCGGCGATATCGAGAAGGTCAACCTGGGCCAGCTCGAGGCGTTCTACGGGCACGGCCCGAAGCTGGTGACATCGGCGGAGGAAGACGGCCGCGACGTGGAACCTTCCGGGTCGAACGGCATCGCGATCGCGCCGTCGAATACGGCCGCCGGCCGCGCCCTTCTGCTGATCAATCCGCATACGTCGTTCTTCTTCCGCGCCGAAGCGCAGATGGTCAGCGACGAGGGGCTGAACGCCTACGGCGCCGTGACGTGGGGGCAGTTCTTCGTCTACCAGGGATTCAACGAACGCGCCGGGTGGATGCACACGACGAGCGGCGTGGACGCCGTCGACGAGTACCTCGAAACCGTCGTGAAGAAGGGCGACGCGTTCTACTACCGCTACGGCGCCGAAGAACGTCCGATGCAGGCGCGCGTGATCACCGTGCCCTACAAGACCGCGACCGGCGTGGCCCGGAAGGACTTCACGATCTACCGGACCCATCACGGCCCTGTCGTCCGCCAAGCCGACGGGAAGTGGGTCAGCGTCAGGCTGATGCAGGAGCCGCTGAAGGCGCTCACCCAGTCGTACAGCCGGACGAAGGCGAGGAACTACAAGGCGTTCCGCGAGACGATGGAGCTGCACACCAACTCGTCGAACAACACGATCTACGCGGACGCGGACGGCGCCATCGCCTACTTCCACGCCAATTTCGTGCCGAAGCGCGACACCAGGTTCGACTGGTCCAAGCCGGTGGACGGCAGCAATCCCGCGACGGAGTGGAAGGGGGTGCATACGATCGACGAGACGCCGCTCCTGTTCAACCCCGCCAGCGGCTGGCTCTACAACACCAACAACTGGCCATGGTCGGCGGCCGGCCCGAACAGCCCGAAGAAGGCGGACTATCCTGCCTACGTCGACGGCTCCGGCGAGAACCCGCGCGGCATCCACGCCATCAGGGTCCTGGAGAACAAGAAGGGGTTCACGCTCGACTCGCTGGTGGCGGCGGCGTACGACAGCTACCTGCCGGCGTTCCAGGATCAGATCCCCGCCCTGCTCGAGGCCTGGGACCACAGGCCGGCGGGCGACGCGCTGAAGACGAAAGTCTCCGATCAGATCGCGCTCCTGCGCGCCTGGGATTTCAGGTGGGCGGCCACGTCTGTTCCTACCTCCCTGGCCGTCTACTGGGGAGAGGAAATCGGGCGGCGGGTCAGCAGCGAAGCGCGAAAGGCCGGCATGGCCGCGGATGACGCCATCGTGAACAAGGCCGCGCCGGAGCAACTGCTCCAGGCGCTGTTCGCCGCATCGGACAGGCTGGCAACCGACTTCGGCAGCTGGAAGACGCCGTGGGGAGACATCAACCGATATCAGCGTCTCAACGGGAGCATCGTGCCGACGTTCAACGACGCGGCGCCGAGCATTCCCGTCGGCTTCACCTCGGCGCGGTGGGGCTCGCTGGCGTCCTTCGGGGCGCGCACCTACACGGGGACGAAGAAGATGTATGGGACCAGCGGGAACAGCTTCGTCGCCGTCGTGGAGTTCGGCGATCGCGTCCGGGCCAGGGCGATCACGGCTGGCGGGCAGAGTGGCGATCCCGCGTCCCGTCATTTCAACGATCAGGCTGCGCGATACAGCACGGGTGACCTGCGGGAGGTGTACTTCTACCGCACGCAACTCGAGGGGCACATCGAGCGGCAGTACCATCCGGGCCGGTGATCGCGCCAGCCCATGTCGATCAGGGACTCTGCCACTACCACGCTTCGCGACCCCGCGCCGCCGCCGCCCTTGCACGGCGGGTCACCGGGAGGGACGGTCGTGCGGCTCGCCGCCTTTGCCGCTGCCTACTCCCTGGCGGCATGGCTGGCCGGGCTCTCCCAAGCCGGGCCCGACAGCGTGACCGCGGTCTGGCCCGCCAGCGGTGTCGTGCTGGCCCTGCTCGTCCAGTCGGATCGCCGGCGGTGGCGTGTCTGGCTGCCGGCTGTCTGGATCGTCAACATCGTCCAGGCTTTGGTCAGCGGCGTCCCGTGGCTTGTCGCGATCGGGTACTCGACCATCGACGTCGTCGAGGGTGCTCTGGCGGCCTCGCTGCTCGTCCGCACCGTCGGGGCTCCGGTCACGCTCGGGCGGCTCGAAGAGGTCGTGGCGCTGGTCGGCGTCGCGGCGATCGCCAGCAACGCCGTCACGGCGCTGCTGGGCGCCGCGGTGACCGTGGCCTGGCGGGGCGTCCCGTTCTGGCGCACCTGGTTCACCTGGTGGATGTCGAATGGCGTCGGGATGCTCCTGGTGGCGCCCCTTCTCTTGGCGTGGCGAGACGGCGTGGCCCGTCTGAGAGACGGCGGGCGGCGGACCGCGGTCGAAGTTGCCGGGTTACTGACGACGCTCGCGGTGGTGGCGCTGCTGGTGTTTCCGGGTGCGTCTCGGGTGGACCCGTCGTACCGGTCTTTGCCATACCTGGTCTTCCCGTGGCTGATGTGGGCGGCGCTTCGGACCGGCCCGTTCTTCGCCACCGCGGCCTCGATGGTGGTCTCCGGCGTCGCGGTGTGGCACACGGTTCGCGGCATCGGCCTGTTCGCCACCGCGCCCGATGCGGCCGCCAGCGGAATCCTGGGTGTCCAGGTGTTCGTCAGCGTCGCGGTCCTGTCGGCCCTCCTGCCGGCGGCGGTGGTGGTCGAGCGCAGGCGAGCGCAGGCGAGCCTCGAACGCTTCCGTCTGTTGTCGGAGCACGCCAGCGACATCATGCTCTTCTGCCGCGTCGAGGATCTCCGCATCCTCGACGGGAACGCCGCTGCCGCCGCGGCCTATGGCTACGAGCCATGGGAACTATCGGGGCTGACATTGTCCGAGATCGTGGCGGACGAGGTGCGAGATGGCCTGCCCGCCCGCGTGAACCGAGCCATCCGCACAGGCGCGCAAATCGAGTCGGTGCACCGGCGCCGGGACGGGACCACGTTCGCCGTCGAGGTCAGCACGCGCGCCAAAATAGTTGACGGCCAGCCCGTCCTGCTCGCCGTCGTCCGGGACGTGTCGGAGCGCAAGCGGGCCGAGCAGCACGTACTGCGCCTGAACCGGCTGTACGCGGTCTTGAGCCAGACGAGCCAGGCAATCGTCAGGATCCACGACGAGGCGAGGCTGTTCGCGGAGGTGTGCCACGTCGCCGCAGACGTGGGATCGTTCCGACTGGCGTGGGTCGGCGTCCCCGATGCCACCGGCGACGAGATTCGGATCGTGGCGGCGGAGGGTCCCGGGATCGGGTTTCTCCCGGACGGCATCGTCCGGCTCGATCCGGATCGCGACCTTCGAGGGCCAACCAGCAGGGCGGCCCGAGAAGGCCGGCTCGTCGTGTGGAACGACCTGCGGCTCGTCCTGACGGCCGGCGACTGGCGCAACCAGGCGATCGAGTTTGGCTTCCGGGCCATCGCCGCCGTGCCGCTCACGGTCAAGGGCCGGGTGCGCGCCGTGTTGAGCATGCTGGCGGCCGAGCCGGGATTCTTCGACCCGAGCGAGGCCAGGCTGCTCGAGGAACTCGGCGCCAGCATCTCGTTTGGCCTCGAGTCGATGGACCGCGAGGCGATGCGAATCGCGGCCGAGGAGGCGTCGGCGAGCGCTTACCGGCGTTTTCGCGTCGTGTTCGAGAAGGCCAACGACGCCATCCTGCTGCTCGACGATTCCCGCGTGGTCGACGGCAACATCCGGGCCGAAGCGCTGTTCGGGTCGGCGCGCGGCCGGCTCATCGACCGATCCGCCAGCGATCTGTTTCCGCCGATGCCTTCCGACAATGCCCGGCCGGGTGAATTGTTCGACGACCGGATCCGGACGGCGCTGTCCGGCCAGTCGCAGCACTTCGAATGGACGTGCCAGCGGCCGGCCGCCCCTCCCTTCGACGTCGAGGTCGGCCTCAGCGCCGTCGAACTCGAAGGGCGGACGATGCTCGTGGCGATGGTGCGCGACATCACCGATCGGCGGCGCCTCGAAACCGAGCTGCGCCAGGCGCAGAAGATGGAGGCTGTCGGTCGCCTCGCCGGGGGCATCGCGCACGACTTCAACAACCTCCTGCAGGTCATCCGGGGGTACGCCGACATGACGATCGACGAACTCCCGAAGCCGAGCCCCTGCCGCGAGTACATGGACGGGCTGCGCAAGGCGGCCGCCCGGGCGACCGAGCTGACGAGCCAGCTGCTGGCCTTCGGCCGAAAACAGGTCATGGCGCCCATCGTGATCGATCTGAATCAAGCCATCGCCGACATGGAGTCGATGCTGCGCCGGTTGATCGGCGAGGATATCGAGTTGGCCACGGTGCTGGCGGCGGGCGTCGGCCGGGTGCGCGCGGACCAGGGACAACTCGAACAAGTGGTCTTGAACCTGGCGGTCAACGCCCGCGACGCGATGCCGAACGGCGGCACGCTCACCATCAAGACGGCTGCCGTCGAGTTCGGTGCTGCCGACAGGCCCGCGCACGCCGACCTGCCGCCCGGGCAGTACGCCGCCATCGTTGTGAGCGACAGCGGCAGCGGCATGCCGCTCGAGGTGCAGGCGCACGCCTTCGAACCGTTCTTCACCACCAAGCCGAGGGGCAAGGGCACGGGGCTCGGCCTGTCCAGTGTGTACGGGATCGTGCGGCAGAGCGGTGGCCACGTGACGTTCACCAGCAAGGTGGGCGCGGGCACCACGTTCGAAGTCTACCTGCCGACGGTCCAGGACAGCGTGGAGGAACCGGCGGTGATGGCGGCCGCGCTCGTGCTCCAGGGCTCCGAGACCATCCTCCTGGTCGAAGATGAAGGGCAGGTGCGCGGGCTCGTCCGGCTGCTGCTCGAGCGTCTCGGATATACGGTGCTGGAGGCTGCCGGCGGCGACCAGGCGATTGCGATCGTCAACGGCTACCCCGCGCCTATCCACCTCGTGCTGACCGACGTGATCATGCCGGGGATGGCCGGCCCGGAGGTGGCCCGGCGCGTCCGAACGTTGCGCCCGGATGCCCGGGTGCTGTTCATGTCCGGCTACACCGACGACTCCCTGTCGCCGCACGGCATGCTGGAGGCGGACGTGCTCTTCCTCCACAAGCCGTTCGCGCCTGCGGTGCTGGCCCACAAGGTGCGCGAGGCGCTGGCGTCTCATTGTATGGCCGACCACGATTCGGAGTCGTGACCCCATGGATGTCCGGGGCGAAGCCGCTTACTCGGGAACCTTGGCGAGAGCGTAGCTGGTGCTGCGGCCCCCTCCTGCCTTTGGCCATCTGGCTCCGGGCTTCTCGGTGGAGCATCTGGCGCTCCAGGCCTCGCTGAATCCCGGGCGCAGTCGCGAGCGACCCGATATACTTGCGCGGATGCGGTGCGACGAGCTTCGGCTGACCGGGTCTGGCGGCGCCAATCGCGTCATGGAGGCGGAGTTGAAGCGCCTCGTGATGCGGTCACCCTTCGAGGTCCGGCTTCCCAAACCCAGGCGCGAGGGTGAGGCGACCCTTCTATATCCATTCGACGCCCGCATCGCCTGGGTGGCTGCCTGTCATCACCGGACGTCTTCGCGGATTTCGTGGGATCTCTTTTCAAGCACCGCCGTGCGGCTCGAGCCGCTCTTCGAGGCGCTCCTGCCGGCCCTGCAGTCCGACGATCGACTGCCTGCCGCAAAGACGTTGCGCTTCTCGGTGGATCTGGGATCCGCACACGATTTCGAGGCGTCGCCGCTCCAGTTGCGTGGAGTGGTGAAGAACGCGCTCATCGAAGCGCTTGCGTCGCGCGGGGTGACGGCGGACGTCGACGCCGACTCGCCGGACGTGGTGTTCGTCGCCCGGCGCGCCGGAACGCCGGATGGCCGCCGCACCGTTGTCGGGATCGACATCGGCCTCGGCGCGCGACATCGTCGTGGCGCGCGGGTCGCCGCCGGCCCCGCTCCGCTGCGCGAGACCTTGGCGGCGCAGCTGATCATGCTGTCGCGGTGGGATGCGCGATCCGAGCCGCTCGTGGATCCCATGGCCGGAGGCGGCACGATCCCCATCGAAGCGGCCGGCCTGGCGGTCGGTGCCGCGATCCGGCGTCCGGCGGATCTTCCGTTTCGGCACCTCGCGGCTTTCGGCGGGCTGCCGACCGAGACGCCGGATCTCTTTCCCGGCACCGTGCCGCGGATCCTCGCGCTCGATATCGACGAGGAGAGAATCCCCACGATGGTGGGGAACCTTCGCGCGGCGGGGCTTACCGGGCCGTCTTACAAGGACTCGATCGTCATCGGGCGGCAGGACATGCGCGCGTTGACTCCGGAATACATCGCCGGCATGCTGCCGCGCGCGGCTGACATGAAGCCGGGCGTCTTCTGTTTCAACCCGCCGTACGGCGTCCGCATGGGCGGAGAGGAAGGGGAAGAGAAGCTGCTCGACCTCTACGCCGGAATGGGACGCGCACTCTCGCGCTTCAGGGGCTGGCGCGCCGCGTGTTTCGTGGCCAACGCGCGTTTCGTCGAGGCGTTTGGACATTTCCCCACGATGACCAAACCGGGCACGAACGCCGACCTGCCCGGCGCCTTTCTCGTGTACGACTTGTAATCCCCACGTCGGTCGCTCCGGACGCACGAGGTGGCATCATCGGTGGAGTTCAGGACCGGCGTCATCGGGGACCGCCGTGCCCCGGTGTTCGGTCGCCCGGTGATCGAGCTCGACAACAACGGCAACTGGCTCCAGTTCTGCGCGCTGGCGACGTGAGTGCCAGCGCGTCGTCACCGGCGCCGTTGCGTCCTGAGACGGGCACCGCTACACTCCGTGTTCATGCCGATCATCAGACGACGCACATTCCTGAAATCCGCCGCGATCCCCGCCGTCGGGCTGGTGCTGACGGCGCGGCTGCAAGGCCAGGCACCGCAGGCCGGGCGGGTCTTCCTCACCGGGGACGGGTTGAGTCTCTCCCCGCTGGAGTACGCCCGGCTGCTGACGAGGATCGCCGACTCGGACGGGTTCCGCCGGGACACATACCTTCATGGCGGCCCCGTCGAGGAACTCGAGCAACGATTCGCGGCCGTGCTGGGAAAGGAGAGCGCGCTCTTCCTGCCGACCGGGACGCTGGCGAACCACCTCGCCGTTCGCGTGCTGGCGGGCGAACGGCGGCGGGTCCTCGTCCAGGAGGAGAGCCACTTCTACCGGGATGAGGGCGACTGCGGGCAGCTGCTGAGCGGGTTGAACCTCGTGCCGCTCGGATCAGGTCGAGCGACGCTCCGCCTGGAAGAGGTGACGCAGGCCGTGGTGCAGGCCGCAGGACCGCCGTACCCGGCGCCGGTCGGCGTCATCGCGATCGAATCGCCGGTCCGAAGGGCCAAGGGGCAGGTGTTCGACTTCGACGAGATGAAGAAAGTCTGCGCCTACGCGCGGAAAGAACAGATCGGGACGCACCTCGACGGCGCGCGGATATTTCTGGCGTCGGCCTACACGGACATCTCGGCCGCGCAGTACGCGGCCCTGTTCGACACGGTCTACGTCTCCCTCTACAAGTACTTCAACGCGCCGTTTGGCGCCATCCTTGCGGGTCCGCGCCACCTGCTCGATCGCGTCACCACGCTGCGCCATCAGTTCGGGTCGCTCGTCTACCAGGGGTGGGAGACGGCCGCCGTGGCGTTGCACTATCTCGAAGGCTTCGCGGAGCGATACGGCGCGGCGGTTCGCCAGGGAGAAACGCTGGTGCGACTCCTGGAGGCCGACACGAGGTTCCGGGTCGAGCGTGTGAAAGGCGGCAGCAACGTGTTTGGGTTCGCGCTTGCCTCCGGCGGCGCGCTGGACGCGCTGCGGGAGCGCCTGGCCCAGGCGGGTATCGTCCTCGGCGGCGCCAAGGGCGCGACCGAGGGCACGATCCAGATCAACGAGACCATCAGTCGCCGGCCGCCCGAGGAGATCGCGCGCGCGTTCGGGGTCCTTTAACACCGTGCCGGCAGACCTGGGACCAAACACGTGTTCGCACCATTTCTTTTGCTGCTGCAGTTGACACAGTCCGCGCCTCAGCCGGAGGCGACCGCCGCCCCTCAGTCGAACGCCGACCTGCGCGCGCCAGCGGTGGCCGACGGGCACGG
>JANYLG010000014.1 GCA_025363775.1 Acidobacteriota bacterium
GTCAGTTCCGACCCCTCCTCGTCCGTTCCCGACCCCTCTGCGTCCGTTCCGACCCTTCCTCGTCCGTTCCGACCCTTCTGCGTCCGTTCCGACCCTTCCTCGTCCGCCCCGACCCCTCTGCGTCCGTTCCGACCCGTCTGCGTCCGCCCCGACCCCTCTGCGTCAGTTCCGACTCCTCCTCGTCCGTTCCGACCCTTCTTCGTCCGTTCCCGACTTGTCGTATACTGCCGGTCTGATTCACTGGAGGTTTCATGCTGCGAGCGAGTAGGTGCATCGTCCCCGCCGTGATCCTTGGGTTTTCCGCCTCCCTGGTACTGGCGCAGGCGCCGGCGGCGCCCCGCTTCACCGTCGAAGAAATGCTGAAGCTCCAGCGGGTGGCCGACCCTCAGTTGTCACCTGACGGCCTGCACGTTGCCTACGTCGTGACCGATGTGAGCCTCGAGAAGAACACTCGCGTGAGCCACGTCTGGCTGGTGCCCGTTGCCGGGGGCGACCCCGTCTCGCTCGTGCGATCCGAGAAGTCCGACAGCACGCCGCGCTGGTCACCCGACGGGAAGACGATCGCGTTCGTGTCCACCCGCGACGGGAGTTCGCAGATCTGGATGGTGGACATGGGGCCGAAGGGGGCGGCCGGCGAGCCGCGGAAGATCACGAGCCTGGTCACTGAAGCGTCAGGCATCGCCTGGTCGCCCGACGGCAAGTGGATCGCCTTCGCGTCGGACGTCTACCCGGAGTGCGCGACGAACGGGTGCAACAAGCAGAAACTCGAGGAGTTCGAGAGCCGGAAGAGCAAGGGGCGCGTGTTCGACCGCCTGATGTTCCGCCACTGGGTGTCGTGGAAGGAAGGCCGCTTCAGCCACCTCTTCCTGGTGCCGTCCGATGGTTCCGCCGCGCCGCGCGACGTCACCCCAGGTGATGCCGACGTGCCGCCGTTCTCGCTCGGAGGCCCGGACGACTACGCGTTCTCGCCCGACTCCAAGGAACTGGCGTTCGCGAAGAAGACCGACCCGGTCGAGGCGATCAGCACCAACAGCGACTTGTTCTTGATCGACCTGACCGATCCGGCCGCGAAGGCGCGCAAGATCACGACGAACCCCGCGGCCGATAGCGGGCCGGCGTACTCTCCCGACGGCCGGTTCATTGCCTACCGCGCGCAGCATCGCCCCGGCTTCGAGGCCGATCGCTGGCAGTTGATGCTCTTCGACCGCAAGGCAGGCGAGCATCGATCGACCACCGTGGGATGGGACCGGTCACCCGACAGCTACGCGTGGGCGCCCGATTCGAAGGCGATCTACGTGACTGCCGAGAACCAGGGTCGCAGCGACATCTTCCGGCTGCAGTTGTCCGGCGGCGATCCGCTGCCGATTCTCGACATGGGGACGAATGGCGAGCTGCAGGTCTCGCGCGATGGTCGAACGCTGGTGTTCAGCCAGACGAGCCTCGCGTCCCCGGCCGAGCTGTTCGTGGGAACCCTCAACGGTGGCGACAAACAGGCGCTGCGCGGGGTGACCAGGCTCACCCACACCAACCGCGGCCTCGGTGCGTTCAAGCTGCGCGAGGGCGAGAACGTGACGTTCGAGGGAGCCGGCGGGGCGAAGATCCAGGCGTGGGTGGTGAAACCGGCCAACTTCAGGGAAGGCCAGAAATACCCGCTGTTGTATCTGGTTCATGGCGGGCCGCAGAGCGCGTGGCACGACGGCTGGACGTTCAGGTGGAACGCCCAGGTGTTCGCTGCCGCCGGCTACGTGGTGTTCATGCCGAACCCGCGCGGATCGACCGGATTCGGCCAGCAGTTTACCGACGAGATCAGCGGCGACTGGGCCGGCAAGGTCTACGACGACCTGATGAAGGGCGCGGACTTCGCCGAGGCGCTGCCCTGCGTGGAGAAGGGGCGCACCGGCGCCGCGGGCGCGTCGTTCGGCGGCTACATGATGGACTGGTTCCTCGGCCACACGACGCGCTTCCGCGCGATCGTCACCCACGCCGGCGTCTACAACCTGACGAGCATGTACGGCGTCACCGAGGAGTTGTGGTTCCCGGAATGGGACCTCGAGGGGATGCCGTGGACGAATCCCGAGCTCTACGCGAAACTCTCGCCGCACATGTATGCGAAGAACTTCAAGACGCCAACGCTCGTGACGCACGGCGAGCTGGACTTCCGCGTGCCGATCGGCGAAGGCCTGCAGCTGTTCACGACGCTTCAGCGACTTGGCGTTCCGTCGCGCATGGTCTACCTGCCGGACGAGGGCCACTGGGTCAACAAGCCGGCCAACGCCGCGCTCTGGTACAACGAGTTCATCGCCTGGATGAATCGGTGGGTGAAGGACGGGAAGTGACGGGACAGGAATCAGGGACTAGGGACTAGGGACTAGGGATCAGGGAATCAGAATGGCCATAGATCTACGTAGCGACACGGTGACGCTGCCATCGCCCTCGATGCGGCAGGCGATGGCGACGGCTCCTCTCGGCGACGACGTGTTTGGAGAGGACCCGACGGTCAACGAGCTCGAGGCGCTCGCCGCGCGCGTGACCGGCATGGAAGCCGGTCTATTCGTCTGCAGCGGAACGATGGGGAACCTGGGGTCGCTGCTGGCGCACTGCCAGCGCGGGCAGGAGGTGATCCTCGGCGACCAGTCGCACATCTACCACTACGAGAACGGGTCGGCATCAGCGCTCGGCGGTCTCGTGCTGCATCCCGTCCTGACCAACACCGACGGCACGCTGCCCCTCGACGCGATCGAGGCGGCCATTCACCTGCCGTCGCACAACTATCATTTCTACCACTGGGCGCCGCCAGGCGTGATCTGCCTGGAGAACACTCACAACCGGTGCGGCGGGGCGGTTCTCTCGCCCGAGTACTTCGCGGAAGTGGCGGCCATCGCGCGGCGCCACAATCTGCCGGTGCACCTCGACGGCGCGCGGCTGTTCAACGCCGCGGTGGCCGCCGGGCGTCCATTGACCGACTGGACCGGGCACGTGTCATCCGTGCAGCTTTGCCTGTCGAAGGGGCTGGCCGCGCCGGTGGGATCGCTGATCTGCGGGTCGTCCGCATTTGTCGATCGCGCCCGCCGGATGCGGAAACTCCTGGGCGGAGGCATGCGCCAGGCCGGCGTGATCGCCGCGCCCGGCATCGTCGCACTGACCGAGATGGTGGACCGGCTTGCCGAGGACCACCGGAATGCGCGGATCCTGGCAGAAGGCGTGGCCCGCCTGCCCGGTGTCAGCCTGGACCTTGCCATGGTGCAGTCCAACATCGTTGTCTTCCGCATGCCGGGCGTCGTAGAGGCCGAAAAGCTGCAGGCCGAAGCCTCGGTCGTCGGCCTGTTGCTGTCGGATTTCGGTGCCGGCCGATTGCGGATGGTAACCCACTACGGGATTACCGGGGACGACTGCCGGAAAGCGGTGGGGATCGTCGCGGGGATCGTTGGGACGACGCTCGCACCCGGCAGAACGTAGGAGCGACCGGCGGGTCGCCCGGACACGGGCACCATAGGGACAATCGGCGGGTCGCCCCGCGGTAAGCGCCCACAAGCCCGGCGGCGTATTCAGCCCCAAGAGGCATTCGTGTGTCTCGGAGAAGACGACTATTCTGGAACTGGACTGAACATGCATATCAACCACCCCGTTCTCGTGTGCGCGCTGGCGCTGGCTGCCGGCGTCTCCCTCGTCGCCCGTCAGGCGCAGCCAGACCCCGCTCTTCTCGCCAAGGCTAAAGCTATTCATGCCAAGGCGTTCACGATCGACACCCACGTGGATATCGGTGGGGCGAACTACGCGACGCCTGCCCTCGACCCTGGCGGTCCGACAGACCTCAAGTGCGACCTGCCGAAGATGAAGGCGGGCGGCCTCGATGCCGTCTTCCTTGCGGCTTTCGTCGGCCAGCGGCCCGATCTGACCGCGCCCGGATACAAGACGGCCTACGACCAGGCGATCGCGAAGATCGACGCGATCGACCGGTTGACGAAGATGCATCCCGAGCTGTGCGAGCTGGGGCGGACGCCGGCTGACGTCGAGCGGATTGCGAAGACCGGCAAGCGCGTCATCCTCGTCGGCGTCGAGAACGGCTACCCGGCCGGTGACGACCTGGCTAGCCTGAAGACCTTCTACGACCGCGGCGTACGCTACATGACGCTCGTGCACACGGCGCACAACCAGCTGGCCGATTCGTCAGGGCCGAAGGAGCCGAAGCACAACGGCCTCTCGGAGCTGGGGAAGAGAGTCGTGCTGGAGATGAACCGCCTGGGGATGATGGTGGACCTCTCGCACGCGTCAGCGAAGTCCTTCTGGGACGCGATCGCGGTTTCGAAGGCGCCGGTCATCGAATCCCATTCGGCCTGCACGGCGGTCTCGCCAAGCGATCGCAACCTGGACGATGACCAACTGAAAGCGCTGGCGAAGAATGGCGGCGTCATCCAGATCGTCGCGCTGGCCGAGTACCTGAAGGCGGCACCGCCCGAACGCACGACAGCCATCCAGGCGCTCCGCGACGAGCTGGGCGGCGGCCGCGGCAGTCGCGAGCCCGGTGCGGGCGTGGGAGCGCAAGGTGGGCAGGGGGCACGCGGCGGCCAGGGCGCGCGCGGTAGCCAGCCGACGCTGACGCCCGAAGAGCAAGCCGCGGCCGAGAAGCGCCGCGCCCTCTACCAGGAGCGGATGAAGGAAATCGACGCGAAGTACCCTGGCGCCACGCTCGAGGACTTCGTCGATCACATCGACCACGCGGTCAAGGTGGCGGGGATCGATCACGTGGGCATCGGTACCGACTTCGACGGCGGCGGCGGCATCCCCGGCTTCAACGACCACTCGGAGGCGTTGAACGTCACGATTGAGCTGGTGAGGCGCGGCTACACCGACGAGCAGATCGCGAAGATCTGGGGCGGCAACCTGCTGCGCGTCTGGCGTGACGTGGAGAAGGCGGCGAAGAAGTAGACGGTTGCCAGTTGCTAGCCTGCCCTGAGCGAGTGAAGCGAGCCGAAGGGTTGCTGGCCTGCCCCGCGCAATCCGCTGACCGCCGGCCAACCGACCATGACCACTCCGGGAGTGATTTCCGCGAGAGGAAATCACTCCCGGAGCGGTGCGATCTACTTCTTCAGTAGCTCCACCATGTAGTCCACCGCTTCCTTGTCCTTCATCATCGAGAGGCGTTCGACAATGCGCTTGCGCAGGGCGGGGTCGGATTCCTGCCGCGCCATCTGGACGAGCGTGGCGGCGGTGCCAGTCATCGACAAGCTGTCCACGATCTGCCGCTTGACGGCCGGGTCCTTCTCGTCGCGGTAGAGGCTCAACATCAGCTCGGTCGTCTTCGGCGTCCGATCGAACAGGAGCCCTTGCACCGCGGCCTTTCGCAGCTCGGCATTGCTCTCGCTCCGGGCGATCTGGATGAGGCGGTCGGCCTGCGTGCTGAACCGCATGTTGCGGAGGACCTCGCGCTTGAGTTCAACCGAGGACTCGCCCTGGTAGATCTGCCACAGCGCGTCGCTGGCTTCCTTGGCCTTGGCCTCGCGGGCCTTCTCGCGCTCGGCACTTGACGCGGACCGCGTGCCGGACACGTTGCTGGATCCCAGGGCGCTGGCCTGGCCGGCAATGACCGCGCGGTTGCGCTCGGCGCCGGCCCTTGCCCGATCGCGCACGGTCTCGGTCTGGGCGCGAGTCCGATCGATTTCTGTACTGGCGCGGTCGAGTTCCCCCCGGACCTCATCCACCGCCTGGCCGTAAATTACCGGCAAATAATTGCCGGAAAGGAAGCCGAAGCCGAACGCGCCTCCGCGCCGGCCCGTCATCGCCAGGCTTCTGATGACGCGCTTCTTCACGTCGATGTCACCGGTGGTCTTGTATACGTCCACCAGCAGAGGCACATCCGGCCCGCCGCCATACATGCCGAGGTAGTCGAGCGCCTTGAGCTGGAGATCGGGGTTCGCCTTGCCCCTGGCCACCTCGGCCAGCAGCGTCTTGGCCCGTGGCGACGCGCTCTGGGCCAGCACGAACAGCCCGCGTTCCTTGAGCCGCGGCGACGCGGACCCGGTGAGCAACTGTTGCACCATCGGGATGGCGCGATCGGAGTCGCGCGTCATGAGCCCGTTCAGGGCGATCAGCTTCAGTTCCTCGTCACCGGCCTTCTCTGGGGACACAGGCTGCCCGGACGCCTGTCGCACGTCGATCTGCAGCGCCTTGGCGTCGGCCGCCCAGCGGCTCGAGCCATACTTCTTCAGCAGCTCGTCGATGGTCTGGATCGCTTCGTCACGCTTGCCGAGGTGGTTGAGCGCGTAGGCTTTCCAGTAGAGCGCGCCTTCGGTCTTCTTGCCGGCCTTCGCGATCACCTTATCGAACGCCTCGATCGCGCGGTCGTACCGGCCCGAGTCCAGGGACGACGTGCCGCGGTCGTAGTCGGCGGATTCGGAGGTGAACGTCATGTAGCCCTGCGGCAGCTTCCCGGTCACCACGTCCTGCCAGGCGGAGAGGCCCAGTTCGTCGAGACTTTCCAGTGAACCAAGGGCCATCGACGTCGCGTCGAGCGCCATGAGACCGGCCGATGTCGAGAGGTCTCTCAGGTCAAGGAGGCGCAGCCCCTCGAGTTCCAGGACGTCCAGCCTCAACGCGATGTCAGGGGCGATCACCGGGGCCACCGGCAGCGTTTGCGCCTTCGGCGGTTTCGGGGGGCGTGGTGGCGCGGGCAACGCCTGCGCGCCAGCCATCGCGGCCGCGAGGGCGAACGTTACAACGAGAGATGTTCTTCGCCACATAATCTCAGTCCTTTTCCTCCCCGCTGACTCGGCGCTGTCGCCTCGTCCGGGATATCTGGTCATCCGTGCACGCGGGCGTCCACGGGCGAAGGGACGCTGCCCTCGCGCACGCGCTCGCCAAACACGCGAACCTTGAAGATGATTCCCTGCTGCTCGATGCGCGTCCGCACCTTCTCGAAATCAGCCTTTGACATCCTGGCCGGGCTGTTGGCGATCTCCACGAGCACCCGCTCGAGGTCGTCGAGCACGCTCGCGACGGCCTGATCGCCCGTTGTCAACGCCGTCTGCCGATAGAGGCGGTTCTCAAAGACCAGCTCGCGCGCATTCCGCCGCTCGTCGGAAATGTCCACGTGGGGACCTGCCGGGTTGTTGACCAGCTCCACGAGCGCCACCTGTGATCGCTCGAGGTGATCGCCGACCGCGATCAGCAGGATCCGCTCACGAACCTGCCGCTGTTCAACGGCGGCAAACTGCGGGTTGGCGGCCGGCGCGCCAGCTTCCTGCCCGTCTGGAGCCGCGGGCTGCAAGTCCGGGACAAAGCGACCCGCGACGAACGCTGCGACCATCAGCACGAGAACGCCGCCGGCGAACACGATCCGGCGAGGCACGAACAGCGCCTGCAGTGGCTGCCACCACGGCTCTGAGCGGCGGTTGAGCGACGGCTGGATTCGCGCCCACACCTCGCTCCCGTAGCCGTCGCCTCGGTCGGGCACCGGCAACGCGTCCACCGCGTTCAGCGTTCGCCGCAGGTCGATGAGGTCCGCCTCGCACGCCGCGCACGCGTGCAGGTGCTCCTCGATCGACGCGGTGCCGGCGCTCTCGGCGGCGTCACCGTAGTGGTAGAGGACGAGCTGTTCTTCGGTCAGATGGTTCACGGTTGCGGATCCTTGATCGCGGGGCTGAAGCCCCGCGCTACACCCCATGAGCTGAAGCCCCGCGCTACACCCCATGAGCTGAAGCCCCGCGCGACACCGCACGAGCTGAAGCCCCGCGCGACAGCGCCTGGGCTGAAGCCCCGCGCGACACCCCATGAGCTAGAGCCCCGCGCTACACCCGGGCTCCAGTCCTTCCTTCCCGATCCCGACCGCCGTTCCCACGAAGGGCGCCAGCGCCCGTCGCATCTTCTGCACCGCCCTGAAGATGCTGTGCTTGGTTGCGCCGGTGCGGAGGCCGAGCGTCTCGCCGATCTCCACGAGCGAACGACCCTCGAAGTGCCGGAGCACGAATGCCGTGCGCTCGGTCGGCGTCAGCAGCTCCAGCGCCGTCCTGACACGGCGCTGGACCTCGGCGCCAAACGCGAGCCGATCCGGCCGCGACGTGCCGTCGGCCTCCGGCTCGATCCCGCCACCCTGGGCCCCATCCTCGTCCGCCGCGTCCAGCGACTCGGCCTTGCGCCGCGGCCGCTGGCGAAGCAGGTCGTAGGCGCAGTTGACGGCGACCCGATGGATCCACGTCTTGAAGCTCGACCGGGCTTCGAATCGCCTCAGCTCCCGGAAAGCCTTCAGGAACGTCTCCTGAACGATGTCCTCGGCGTCCGGCTCGCTTCCGGTCAGGCGAAAGGCGAGCTGGAAGACACCCCGGCCGTGCCGCTCGACAAGCCGGCGGAAGGCCAGCTCGTCACCTGCCTGCGCCTGGGTGACATCGTGGGCGTCGTTCACGTCCATCTTCCGGATTAGACGAAGGATATGGTCCGAGGTTAGCAATCCTCGCCGCACGTATTGCTCGACGGCCGACTTCACGTCCGCAGGCGCGAACGGGTGAAGATCGAGGATGTCCTCTACGTGTTCTTCTCGTAGTGAACCGTGACCGCCGTCTTGATCCCGCCGCGCGGCGTGAAGTTGCCGACGACCGTCATGCGGCGCGGACGGCACACTTCGACCAGGTCGTCAAGGATCTGGTTTGTCACCTGCTCGTAGAAAATCCCTCGATTTCTGAAGCCAATCAGGTAGTATTTAAGAGCCTTCAGCTCAATGCAGCGATCGTCCGGCACGTAGGCGATCCGGATTTCACCAAAATCGGGAAGGCCTGTCTTCGGGCACACCGAGGTGAATTCAGGGTAGACGATTTCGACCTCGTAGTCGCGGGCCGGGTTCGGGTTGGGGAAGGTTTCGATGTCGGGTGCAGCCATCCCACGATTCTACCGCGACCGCGCGGAGAGACGCGCGGATGCGCGTTTTTCGGGCAATGGCAATTGACAAACTCGGAAGGCGCGATCTAGCATACGACGAAATTCCGGCCTGTTTCCGCACAGCCGCTTGCGCGCGCGGCTGTCTCGGGGAATATCAAGCGCGCCAAGGTCAGGGGGACGCCGATGGTTGACGCCCGCAGGATGGGCAAATCCGAACTCTTCGCGCACTTCGCGGACCGCTTCGAAATGAAGCGCGCCCAGACGCGTGAGTTCTTCGACGAGCTGACCGCGCTCGCCGAGAAAGAACTCAAGCGGTCGGGCGAGTTCGTGTTGCCCGGGATGGTGAAACTGGTCGTGCAGAAGCGCAAGGCGCGGATGGGACGGAATCCCGCGACCGGTGAGGCAA
Source organism: Acidobacteriota bacterium (assembly GCA_025363775.1). Lineage (GTDB taxonomy): Bacteria > Acidobacteriota > Vicinamibacteria > Vicinamibacterales > Fen-181 > FEN-299. The sequence goes on from JANYLG010000014.1 coordinate 9,272, forward strand.
TCAAGATCCCGGCCAAGACCGTCGTGAAGGCCAAAATCGCGAAGCAGCTCAAGGACGCGGTTCTGCCCACCAAGTAGCTGCGTTCCTGAGCGCCGCTCGGAGATCGGCGGGCTCAGGAAGTTGGCGTCGATACGTACCGTGCTGGCGGGTCGGAGCAGGATGCCCGGCAACGCATCCTGCGTCCCGGCCCGCCGGTTGCTTGCCTTCCTCAATTTCCCCGCAGTCTGTTCGCCAGCGGCCGGATCGCCAGCCGGTCCATCTTGTGCTTCATCGTGCTGAGCGGGATTCCCAGGTAGCGGGCCGTCCCGGTGACGTTCCATCCCGATCGCTCGAGCGCCTTGAGGATGAAATTGCGCTCGAACGTCTCGCATGCGCGCGCCAGCAGTTTCCCGTCGCCCTCCCTCTCCGCGCGCTCGGGCGCGGGCACCGGTACCTGGTACTCGAACGGCAGGTCCTCGTCGGTCAGCCACTCCTTGTCGGTGAGGGCCACGAGGCGCTCGATCAGGTTCTCGAGCTCGCGGATGTTGCCCGGCCACCACTGCGACTGCAGCAGCCGCATCGCTGGCGGCGCCACGCCCCGCACGTTGCGACGGAACCGCGTCGCGTAGCGGCTCACGAAGCACGAGATGAGCTCGGGGATGTCGTCGATCCGTTCGCGCAGCGGCGGCATGCGCACGGGGATCACGTTCAGGCGGTAGTAGAGGTCCTGGCGGAACCGGCCTTCCTTCACGGCCTTTTCCAGATCCACGTTCGTCGCGGCAATCAGCCGGAAGTCGGTGCGGATCGGCCGCGCACCGCCCACGCGCTCGATCTCGTTCTCCTGCACGGCGCGCAGCAGCTTGCCCTGCAATTCCAGCCGGAGGTCGCCGATCTCGTCGAGAAACAGCGTCCCTCCTCCCGCCAGCTCGAACTTGCCCAACTGCTGTCGAACGGCCCCGGTGAACGCGCCCTTCTCGTGGCCGAACAGCGTGCTCTCCACGAGCTCGCGCGGGATCGCGGCGAGGTTCACCGGGATGAACGGGCCGGCCGGGCGCTCGCTCTCGCGGTGGATCAGGCGCGCCAAGAGTTCCTTTCCCGTTCCACTCTCGCCCAGCACCAGCACGGTGGCCGACAGCTTCGCGATCCGCTGGACGATGTCCACCACGTCCTGCATCGCGCGGCTCGGCCCGACGATGAACTCGCGGTCTGACTCGGCGACCTGTGCGCTCAGCGCGAGGACCTGGCGGTTCAGATCCTGGTGATCGCTGGCGTTGCGCAGCACCGACAGCAGTTCCTCGCCGTCGCCGTCCTTGGCGACGAAGTGGTAGGCGCCGAGCTTGATCGCCTGCACGGCCGTCTCTACGCGGCCGTCGGCCGACATCATGACGATCTCGGGCAGCGCGTAGTTCTCCCGCACGATGCGCAGCAGTTCGAGGCCGCTGATGCCGGGCAGCGTGGCGTCCACCAACAGCAGGTCCGCTTCCTCCTGCGTCAACATCGCGACAGCCGCCTCGCCGCTCGCGGCCGACAGCACGCGGTAATGTCGCTGCAGCAGCGCGGACGTCCTGAGACGCGTCGCCCCGTCATCGTCTACAACCAGCACGGTCTTTGGCTTGGTGCTCATCTCGAGGCGTGATTGTACCGCCTTCGAGGCCGGGCCGGGCCAGGTTTCGACCGGGGCCTAGCGTCATCGCCCGGCACCCAATGCCCGGGCGGCCCGGGAGGGCCCTGATGCAGGTACTACGGGGCGTACGTCAGATTTATGAGATGAGATCACGCGGCCTCCGCGCCTGCGTTACGACGTTGTGGCTTGACAATGGCTGGCGCCTGTCCATACTTGGTGGACTCCAGCGGCGTGACGGCAGCCGACGATCGAACATCGGCCATTCGCCCCGTGCCCTCGTTGCTCGTGCTGTCGGTGGCGGCTGGTCTTCCCGATCGGGACGACGCGGCGTCCCGGCGAACTCGGTGTTGTGCGATTTCTCCCGGGCGGCCACTTTCCAATGACACTCATGGCCTTCGTGGCTTCTGCCCTCGTGGGCATTCTCTTCTGGAACGGGATTGCGGGACGGTTCGAAGGGGACAGGCTGGAGCGATCCCTCAGGATCCCGGTGGGCGGCTACTACATCCACGTCCACCACTGGCTCTACTGCCTTGGACTGATGGTCTGCCTGTACTGTTGCGGCGTGCAGGCGGCCCTCGCCCACGGCTTCCTCTCCGGATCGATCGTGCACGGCCTGTCCTACCGTGACTGGTATCTGGTGCTGTACCGGCGGAGCGAGGCTCACGAGGTCTACGCCCGCTGGAGGGAAGCGTGATCGGTCTCGCGGGGTTCGTGCTCCTCGGCGCAGTTGGCGCTGTGCAGGCCGTATCGCCCGGAACCTTGGCCCCACCATCACCGACGGCGATCGACCGCGCGTTCCGGCGGATGTACGCTTTCGACTTTCCCGGTAGCCTGGCCATCCTGGACGAGGCGGCGCGGGGGGATCCGGACAACCCGCTGATCCCCGCGGTGCGTGCGAGCACGTACCTGTTCATGGAAATGGACCGCCTCAAGATTCTCGAGATGCGGTTTTTCCTGCACGACAGCAATCTGGTTGACGGGAGCGCGAAGCTCCTGCCAGACCCCCAGGTGAGGGCTCGCTTCATGGCCGCGCTCGATGACACCAGGCGCCGCGCGACCGCGCGCCTGGCGGCCCACCCCGATGAGGTGGACGCCCTGTTCGCCATGTGCCTGGCGGCCGGCGTCGAGACGGACTACACGGCTCTCGTGGAGCGTCGCACCTGGCGCAGCATGAAGCTGGCGCCCGCGGCCCTCGTGTACGCCAAGAAGCTCCTGGCGCGTACGCCGCCGTTCCACGACGCCTACCTCAGCTTTGGCGCGCTCGAGTACATCGTCGGCGACCTGCCGTTCTTCATCCGATGGTTCGCGCACTACGACGGCATCGAGGGGAACAAGCGTCGGGGGATCGAGCAGTTGAAGCTGACGGCGCGTCACGGTCGCTACCTGGGCCCCTTCGCCCGCATTCTGCTCGTCGTCGTCTCGTTGCGCGAGAAGAAGCTGGAGGACGCACAGTCGCTCCTCGATGGTCTCGTGCAGGAGTTCCCTGAGAACCCCGTGCTCCGGAAGGAGCTGGCGCTCGTCAGCGACCAGGTGCGCCGTCGCCCGCGGAAGTAGCCGGCCTGGCATCCCGTCCACAGCCCTCGATGACGCCGCCCCGCGTCATCGCCATCGAACTTTGGCGCCGCCGGATTCGTCTATCTTCTCGTGTGTCCCGCGTCTGCCGGGAGGAGCCCGGACCGTCCAGCTCGGTTCGAGATCTTGGAAAGCGCGGTCGGTCGATGGTTCCGCACCGGCGACGGCAGCACCCCGCAGTTCGGCCCATGGCGGAGCATCGTTGGCGTTGTCACGACCGTGCGCATGACGGGGCCGTTCAACAACCCGAACGTGGACGAGACCGGCTTCTACGTGCCGTTCTATTTCATTCCATTCGGCCCGGCACCGGCGGAACCGCTGGCGAGCCAGTTTGCCACCGTGATCGTGAAGCCGCGCGGCGGCCAGCGGCCCGAGGCCATGATCGTCCCGCTCCGGCGGGCAGTGAGCAAGGCAGACGCCAACCTCCCACGACTCCGGGTACGCGCAAGCCCCTTCGGCAGCCCGGACGCCGCGATGCGCCAGGTCAGGCCGTGGTGACGACCACGGCGCTGCACGCGCGGTTTCCCACCCGCCGATAGCGGTGGGACGGCGACGGATCGAAGTAGATCGAATCTCCGGCCCGCAGCACGTGCTCGACGTCGCCGACGGTGATGGCCAGCGAGCCCGCGATCACGAACACGACCTCCGCCCCCTCGTGCTGGTGCGGTTGGGCCTGTTCGTCGCTGAGCGGCCCGAACTCGACGTAGTAGGCGTTGAGGCGCCGCTCGGCGACGGGGTAGTCGAGGCACTCGAACCGGTAGGCCGGGTTGCGCGCCCCCGGTCGATCCGGAAACGACTGGCGGTCGGTCGCGCGCACCACCGCCAGCGCCGGACGCCGCTGTCTGGCGCCGAAGAAATACTCGAGGCCGACGCTGAACACCAGCGCGACACGGAGCAAGGTCGGCAGCGTCGGGAACATCTTGCCCCGCTCGATCTTCGACAGCAGCGCCGGCGAGAGACCGGTGTGCTGACCGAGTTCCACGAGCCCCAGCTTCTTGCGCAGCCGCAATGCCCGAATCTTCTCGCCGATCGCGTAGGTCTTCAGGCCGCCAGCCAGCGTCTCCGACAGCATTACCTGCCTCCGATTTGAGCGACGGTCAAAAAAATGCCGTCGTTGTTCTTCACGCTCAAACAGCTTTCATTTACTCCCTCTGATTTTACTTGCAAGCAATATAATTGTCACTATAATCAAATCATCGATTGAGCGCACGAGAGGCCGACGGCACGTGCGGCCTCAATTGAACCAGACGCCGCAAGGCGGCGAGGAGAGAGACGATGACGAAGATGCTGAAGTCGATGGTGGTGGCGGCGACGGTGATCGGGATGGTGGGGATCGGCAGCGCGGCGGGTGCCCAGGAGAAGGACATCGTGGACACGGCGGTTGCCGCCGGCTCCTTCACGACCCTGGCCAAGGCGCTGCAGGCAGCCGGCTTGATCGAGACGTTGAAGGGCAAGGGGCCGTTCACGGTGTTTGCTCCGACCGACGAGGCGTTTGCCAAGCTGCCGGCTGGCGCGCTCGAAGACCTGCTCGAGCCCGAGAACAAGGCGCAACTTCGGGCCGTGCTGACCTACCACGTTGTCCCGGGTATGGTGATGGCGAGCCAGGTGACGGGGCTGAAGTCGGCCAAGACGGTAAACGGCCAGTCGCTGAAGATCGCGGTCATGGGTGGCACCGTGATGATCAACGCCGCGAACGTCGTGAAGACCGACATCATGACGAGCAACGGCGTCATCCACGTGATCGACAGCGTTCTCATGCCGGCCGCGAAGTAGGCGGCCTGGCGAGGCGATCATGCCTTCCGTGTCGATGCTGCTGACGGGGGCCACCGGCTACATCGGTGGCCTCCTCCTTTCGAGGCTCGAGGCGGGCGGGCATCGTTTACGGTGCCTGGCGCGTCGCCCTGAGAGACTGCATTCCCGCGTACGCCCCGGAACCGAGATCGTGGCCGGCGATTGTCTCGATGACGATTCGCTGGACACGGCCATGGCCGGGATCGATGTCGCCTTCTACCTCGTGCATTCGATGGCCGGTTCGGCTTCGTTCGAGGAGGTGGATCGAGAGGCCGCGCGCCGTTTCGGCGCGGCAGCCACCCGGGCGGGCGTCCGACGCATCATCTACCTGGGCGGGCTCGGCGACGGCCGTGACGAATTGTCCCCGCACCTGCGGAGCCGTCGCGAGACCGGGAACGCCCTGCGAGCTTCAGGCGTGCCCGTGGTCGAGCTGCGGTGTTCGATCGTCATCGGAGCGGGCAGCCTGTCGTTCGAGATGGTTCGCGCGCTGGTGGAACGCCTGCCCGTGATGATCTGTCCGAAGTGGGTCTCGGTGAAGGCGCAGCCCATTGCCGTGGAGGACGTCCTCTCGTACCTCGTAGCCGCCGCCGAAGACGAGGGCGATGTCAGCCTTGTGTGCGAGATCGGCGGACCCGACGTCGTGTCGTACGGCGACATCATGCGCGAATATGCCTGCCAGCGCGGCCTGAGGCGCTGGCTGATTCCAGTGCCGCTGCTGACGCCGCGTCTATCGAGCCTGTGGCTTCGGCTGGTGACGCCTCTCTACGCGCACGTTGGCCGCTGGCTCATCGAGGGCATGCGCAATCGGACGGTGGTGGTCGATCCTGAGCCGGCGCGCCGCTACGGTGTGGCGACGAGAGGGCTGAGGCGGGCCGTCGCAGACGCGATCCGCCAGCGCGGTGAGCGCGTCGAGGCGCTTCTTCTCGACGCTGCAGGTGCAGACGCGGATGAGGCTCTTGTGGCGCTCAGGGCGTCAGGATGTCTGGTGGACAGTCGCGAGCTGGCAGCGTCCGTCAGCCCCGCCCGTGCCTTCGTGCCCATCCGGATGATTGGCGGGAAGAACGGCTGGTACTACGGCAGCGTGTTGTGGCGCCTCCGCGGGTGGCTCGATCGAGCGATGGGTGGAATCGGGTTCCGGCCGGGCCGCCGCGATCCCGACACCTGCATTGTCGGGGACGAGGTGGACTTCTGGCGCGTCGTGGCATTCGAGGCCGATCGGCGCCTGACGCTCTGCGCCGAGATGACGCTGCCTGGCCGCGCCTGGCTGCAGTTCGACGTCGCAGCCGGCCCCGGCGACACCGCCCGCGTTCGACAGACGGCCGTGTTCGACCCCCGAGGAGTGCTCGGGCTGCTCTATTGGATGTCGTTGCTGCCGGCCCACGCGTTCATCTTCCGGGGCATGCTGCGCCGGGTGGTGGCCCGCAGCACGCGCGTCGGCCACCAGATGCCGGGGACGAGCCGGTAACGGCCGCGGCGGGCGCAGGCGTCGTCGCCCCCAGTCGTCGCCCCCGAGAGTTGACCGCGAGCTCATCACGCCGCTGACCGTCGCCACGTCGCCAGACGTGTCGCTTCGGGTCACTGCCGAGGCCTGCTGGAAGGAATACCGCGACTATTCCGTGTCGAGCCAGTTTCCGTCGGTGACGCTGGCGAACATCGGTCAGCGCCCCACTGTTGCCCCTCATGGGTAAATAGGCATTGCCCCACCATCGTGCGAGCCAACATCCGCGACCTCATCTCATTCCCGCGCCCATCGAAGAGCGCGGAGTCGGCTGACGATTCACCCGCGCTCATCGAGCGGCACGACCTGCACGGCCGCGTCGCGCACGGCTGACAGGAAGCGGTCGGTAGTGGAACCGTGGCGGAGCAGCTCCCAGCGGGACCTCGCGCTCTGCCCGAAGATGACGTGCGTGATGCCCTCGCGTTGGGCGAAGGCGATCAAGCCTTCGGCGGGGCGCTCGGCGTGGACCCGGACCACGGTGGCCCCGAGGTTCTGCGCGAGGCTGACGTTCTGGTCCAGCGCCGCCGAATCCTGGGGCGCAATCCTGTCTGGGCGCTCCCGCGGCGTTTCGACGTACACGGCATACCACCGGGCGCCCAGCCGCCCGGCAATGCGCGCGCCCGTCCGGATGACCCGTGGCGCAAGCACGCTCGAGCTCATGCACACCATGACACGCTCCGGCATCAGCGCAGGCTGCAGGCCCTGGCCGGTCCGGTAGCTGGCCGCTTTCTCCGCGACTTCGTCGGCGACCGCCCGCAGCGCCAGCTCGCGCAAAGCCGACAGGTTGCCTTTCCGGAAGAAGTTCGTCAGCGCCTGTTCAATCTTCTCGGGCGAGTAGATCTTCCCCTCGCGCAGCCGGTCCCTGAGCTCATCCACCGTGACATCGACGTTGATCACCTCGTCCGCCCGGTGGAGGAAAGTGTCTGGTACCGTCTCGCGCACGCGCACGCCGGTGACGGTCGCCACCGCGTCGTTGAGCGTCTCGAGGTGCTGGATGTTCACCGCGGTCAGCACGTCGATGCCGGCATCGAGAATCTCGACGACATCCTGGTAGCGCTTCTCGTGCCGGCTGCCAGGCACGTTGGTGTGCGCCAGCTCGTCAACCACACAGACCTGAGGCTTGCGCCGGATGATTGCGTCGACGTCCATCTCCTTCATGGTGACGTCGCGATACTCCATGGCGCGGCGCGGGATGACCTCGAGATCCTTGACCTGTGCCTCGGTATTGCGGCGGCCGTAGGTCTCGACGAAACCAATCACGACGTCAAGACCCCGCGCACGAAGCGCATGCGCCTCCTGGAGCATCTCGTACGTCTTGCCCACACCTGGAGCGGCCCCAACGTAGACCCGCAAGCGCGCCCGATCCCGATCCTTGATCCGCGCCAGCAGTGCGTCAGCGGTGAGTCGTTGTTCGGGCATGTGCCAGTCGTTCATACCGTAGGGGGTGGCCCGATGCATCGAATCAGTTTCACAACGGCATCTCCGGGAGTGACCGGCGTTCGGCTCGTCGATTAGGCGAGGCCTACGGCCGCCAGGAACACGTCAATCGCCTTGATGCCGACAAACGGCAGAAGCACACCACCCACTCCGTAGATCAGCAGATTCCGCCGCAGAATTGCCGCCGCGCCGAGAGGCTTGTAAGCAATCCCCCTGAGGGCCAGGGGGATCAGCGCAACGATGATCAGCGCGTTGAAGATCACGGCCGAGAGAATGGCTGACTCCGGTGTGGCGAGTCGCATGACGTTGAGCGCCTCGAGCTGCGGGAACGCCAGGATGAACATTGCCGGGATGATGGCGAAATACTTGGCCACATCATTGGAAATCGAGAACGTGGTCAAGGCGCCGCGCGTCATCAACAGCTGTTTGCCGATCTCAACGATCTCGATCAGCTTCGTCGGGTTCGAATCGAGATCGACCATGTTCCCGGCCTCCTTGGCGGCCGTCGTCCCCGTGTTCATGGCCACGCCGACGTCGGCTTGCGCCAGAGCCGGGGCGTCGTTGGTGCCGTCGCCCGTCATCGCGACGAGTTTCCCCTCACTCTGCTCGCGTCGGATGAGCGCCATCTTGTCTTCCGGCGTCGCTTGGGCCAGAAAGTCATCGACGCCGGCTTCTTTGGCGATCGACGCGGCCGTCAGCGGGTTATCGCCGGTGATCATGATGGTCTCGATGCCCATCGCACGCAGCGCGACAAACCGCTGCCGCATGCCGCCCTTCACGATGTCCTTCAGGTGTACGACACCAAGCGGGCGCATTCGCTCGGCGACCACGAGCGGGGTGCCTCCGGCGCGTGCGATGCGGTCGACGATGGTTTGTAGCTCCGGCGAGACCACGCCGCCGTTCGCTCTCACATAGGCGCCGATCGACTCGGCCGCTCCCTTCCGGATTTCGCGACCGTCGAGGTTGATGCCGGACATACGCGTCTGCGCCGAGAACGGGACAAACGCTGCCTCCTTGTCGGCCAGCTCGCGCCCTCTGATGAGATACTTCTCCTTCGCCAGCACGACGATGGACCGACCTTCGGGCGTTTCGTCCGCCAGCGACGCCAACTGCGCCGCATCCGCAAGCTCGCCTTCCGTCACGCCAGCGACCGGCACGAACTCCGTCGCCTGGCGGTTGCCCAGGGTAATCGTGCCCGTCTTGTCGAGGAGCAGGGTGTTGACGTCGCCTGCCGCTTCGACGGCGCGACCCGACATCGCCAGGACATTGTGTTGCACCAGGCGGTCCATGCCGGCAATACCAATCGCCGAGATGAGCGCGCCAATCGTCGTCGGGATCAAGCACACCAGCAGGGCGATCAGCACCGGTATCGGGATCTCCGTTCCGGCGTAGTACGCAAACGGTTGCAGTGTCACCACGACCAGCAGAAAGATCAGCGTGAGCACGGCCAGGAGGATGTTCAGCGCGATTTCATTCGGGGTCTTCTGCCGTTCCGCGCCTTCGACGAGCGCGATCATGCGGTCCAAGAACGTGTGCCCCGGATCGGAGGTGACGCGCATCTTGATCCAGTCCGAAATGACGCGCGTCCCGCCGGTCACGGCCGACCGATCGCCGCCAGATTCGCGAATCACTGGCGCCGACTCTCCTGTGATGGCCGACTCGTCGACCGACGCGACGCCTTCGATGATTTCGCCATCGGCCGGAATGAACTCGCCGGCGCGCACCATGACCACGTCGTTCTTGCGGAGGCTCGCCGCCGGCACGGTGTCCATGCGATCGCCGGCCGTCAGCCGGTGCGCGACGGCTTCGGTCCGTGTTTTTCGGAGCGTGTCCGCCTGCGCTTTGCCGCGGCCTTCCGCCATCGCCTCCGCAAAATTGGCGAACAGGACGGTGAACCACAACCAGACGGCGACCTGCCCGGTGAAAAGCGGCCGTCCAGTCCCCGCCGCCAAGTCGTGGATGAAGATGATCGTCGTGAGGAGACTGCCGACCTCAACGATGAACATCACCGGGTTCTTGACCTGAATCCTGGGATCGAGCTTTCGGAACGAGCCCAGCATCGCCTGCCCGACGATGCCCGGATCCCAAATCGAAATCGTACGTGCGCGCTCTGCCATTCCCGTCTTCCTGTTCTATCGGCCCGCGGCCGCCTTCACTGTCCCGAGCGTCTCGTCGAGGGCGAGGTTCAGTTCGAGCACATTGACGCGCGCCCGGCCAAGAAACCCCAACGCTGGCGGCTCCGTGTGCGCGTGAATCAGTGCGCGCACACGCTCGATGGGCACGCCGCGAGTTGACGCGACTCGCGTGGCCTGCAGCTCCGCTGCGCCGGGCGGGACATGCGGGTCCATGCCGCCACCGCTGGCGGTCACCATCTCCGACGGAACCTGGCCGGCCGTCACGCCTTCTTGCTTCGTCACCGCGTCGAGCCTTTTCTGGACAGCCTCGAGGTGATCCGCGTTCGACGGCCCGTAGTTCGTGCCGCCGGTCGATGCGGCGTTGTAGTCAACGCCAGAGGGCCGCGGCTGGAAGTACTCCGGCCGAGTGAACTTCTGAGCGATGAGCCGGGAACCGACGATGGTGCCATCAGCACGGCGGATCAGGCTGCCTTCCGATTGCGACGGGAACACCGCCCGGCCAATCGCCCACAAGACGACGTGATAGCCGCCGCCGAGGATCACCATCATGACGACGGTGAAGAGGAGGCCTCGTTTGAGCTCTTTGACCATGGTGATGTCTCGTTCCTAGCGCAGGGTCAAATGCTCGGCAATCGGTCCGAGGACCGCCACCGGCATGAACATCAGCAGGCCGAGGATGATGATGACGGCCCACAATGTGAATCCGAACGTGGCGCTGTCTGCCCGCAGCGACCCCGCGGTTTCCGGCGATGCCGGCTTCGCGGCCAACGCGCCCGCCAGCGCCAACGGCGCGATGATCGGGATGTAGCGCGACAGCAGCATCACCAGACCCGTCGACATGTTCCAAAAGGGGGTGTTGGTGCTGAGCCCCTCGAATCCGGACCCGTTATTGGCGGCCGACGAGGTGAACTGGTAGAGCATTTCCGAGAAGCCGTGCGCGCCCGGGTTCTCGAGCCATGCCAGCGCGGTCCCAGGATCGGCGGTGGTGGCCCAGACAGAACAGGCGATGGCGGTGCCCACAAGAATGGCCAGCGGGTGCCAAAGGAGCGCGAGACTCGCCAACTTCATCTCTTTGGCTTCAACCTTCTTGCCCAGGAACTCCGGCGTACGACCGATCATCATCCCCGTCACGAAGACCGCGACGATCACATAGATGAGCATGTTGATGACACCGACGCCGACGCCGCCGAAGATGTTGTTCAGCCACATGCCAGTGAGCAGCATCAGGCCACCGAGCGGTGTAAACGAATCGTGCGTCGCGTTCACGGATCCATTCGACGTCACCGTCGTTGTGACACCCCACAACGCCGAGAGCCCCGCTCCGACGCGAACCTCCTTGCCCTCCATCGAGCCGGTGGACTGGTCCACCCCCATCGCGGCAATCGCGGGGTTGCCTCCGGCTTCCTGCGCGACGGCGAAGGTCACCATCGGGAGATACACAGCGAGCATCGTCACGAAGATCACGACCGCCAGTCGGCGCCGACCCAGCATGTACCCCACGGTCCAGACCATCGCCATCGGGATGATGGCGATCGACCAGGTTTCGGCAAAATTGGAGATCGGCGTCGGATTCTCGTACGGGTGGGTCGAGTTGGCACCGAAATAGCCGCCGCCATTGGTGCCCAACTGCTTGATCGCCACCTGAGGCGCCACAACGCCGCGGGCAATCGTTTGCGCCCGCCCTTCGAGCGTCGTGGCCTTCACGGCACCCTCGAACGTCATCGGCGTGCCCTGCCAGATCAGGATGACGCCGACAAGCAGCGCGAGCGGCAGGAAGACTCGGGCGGTTGCACGAGTGAGATCCACGTAGAAGTTGCCAAGCTGCGTGAGGCGATTGCCAGCCAACCCGCGAATGATCGCAATGCACGCCGCCACGCCGGTTGCCGCGGTCACGAACTGGAGGAAGGTGATGGCGAACATCTGCGAGAAGTACGACAAGCCTGTCTCGCCGCTGTAGTGCTGCAGGTCCGTGTTGGTTGTGAAGCTCGAGATCGTGTTGAACGAGAGCGTCGGCTCCATGTTGGCGATGCCGTCAGGATTGAGCGGCAGCACCTTCTGGATCGACACGATGGCGAATGTCGCGAGCCACATGGCGATGTTCGAGACCAAGAGCGACACCGAGTACTGCTTCCAGTCCTGCTGCTCGTTCGGATTGACGCCCGTGACGCGAAGCACGAGCCGTTCGATCGGAAAGAGAACGGGATCCAGCAGCGTGCGCTGCCCGGTAAACACCTTGAACATGTACCGCCCAAGCCACAGGCTCGTCGCGATCGTGAACAGGATGGTGAAACAGACGGCGACGTATTCGGTGCCCACAGGAGCCTCAGAACCGTTCCGGGCGCAACATCGCGTACACGAGATACACGAAGGCGGCAACGCTCAACAACAACGACAACAGAGTCATGGTTCAACCTACACTCGGTCACACAGGGTGACGAACCACAGCATGGCCGCGAACGTCATCAGTCCGAGCACGATCATTCCCAAGGTCAGCATCACCAGGCTCCCTTACACGCACCCTGGGAGGGTGCCTACAGGAACAAGGCAGCCAAGAGAGTCGACTGCAAGCTTCTTGCTTCCAGAATAGGGACCCCGGCCTGAAAATGAGCTAAGAAGTTCCGGAAAAGGTCCTAAAAGGACGGCACGGCGTGGACGCTCACGCGTCGCCGTCGGCCGGTCCGGTGGAGAACCGGTAGCCGACCCACGGCTCGCTGAGCAGGTAGCGCGGATGCGAAGGATCGGGCTCAATCTTCTTTCGCAGCTGGGCCATCAGCACCCACAGATGCTCGGGTTGCGCCACCGCGTTCGCGCCCCAAATCGCTTTCAGGATGGTGCGATGGGTCAGCACGCGGTCGGCGCTGCGGGCCAGGAGCGCCAGCAGTTCGAATTCCTTGGGCGTGAGCCGGATTTCTTCCTCGCCCCTGATGACGCGGCGACGGTCGTAGTCGATGGCCAAATCGCCGACCTGTATGCGTCCCGCGGGTTCCCCGTCGGAGTTGAAGACACGGCGGAGCGCCACTCGGACGCGGGCAAGCAGTTCCTCGGGGCCAAACGGCTTGGTGACGTAGTCGTCCGCGCCGAGGTCGAGCGCCGTAACCTTGTCGGACTCGGCGCCGCGCGCGGACAGGACCACGATTGGAACCGACGATTCCTGACGAATCCGGCGGCAGACCTCCATGCCGTCGATGTCCGGCAGACCGAGGTCGAGCACGATCAGGTCGGGCGGTTGACGATGGACGAGATCAATCGCCTCCCTGCCAGTGCCGCACACGTCGATTTCGTACCCGCGCGATCGCAGCAACGGCGCGAGTGCCCGCTGGATCGGGACCTCATCGTCCACGAGCAGGATGCGGGCGGCGCGCGTCATCAACCCTCCGTTCCCGCGACGGCTGGCCTGCTCGCCGCAGGCACCGCGATACAGAACTCCGCCCCACCATCGGGGCGGTTGTCGGCCCAGACCCGTCCACCCTCGGCGCTCAGCACCCCGCGGCAGATCGCCAGCCCCATCCCCGTGCCCGACGCGCGCTGTTTCGCTTCCCGACCCCGATAGAACCGCTCGAACAGGTGGGAGAGGTCCACCGGGTCAATCCCGGGGCCGCGGTCCCGCACCCGGATCAATAATTCCTCCGACGACACCGTGACGCGCACGGCAATCGGCGAGCCCAGGGGGGAGTACTGGCCGGCATTTTCCAGCAGGTGGGCGAGGGCCGACGCGGTGAGCCGCGGATCGACGCGCACCAGCAGGTTGGACTCGGCGTCGAGGTCAATTGGATGGTGTCGAAGGGTCTGCTCGACCTGGTCGAGCGCCGCTTCGACGACCTCGGACGGGTGGACCCACTGCAGATCGGCGATGACGCCCCCCGCCTCGAGGCGCGCCATCTCCAGGATGTTCTGGAAGAGCCGGTTCAGGCGTTCGACCTCGACGAGGATGAGGTCGCTCTGCTCGTGGCGATCGCTCTCTGCGAGCCACGACGCCTGGAGGTTGCTGGCCGCGACCCGGATTGCGGTGAGCGGCGTCCGAAGGTCGTGGCCAAGGGACGCGAGCAGCGCCGACTTGAGGGCCTCACTCTGGCGCGCCATCTCCGCGGTGTGGCGCTCGTCGAGCAACTGGACGCGCTCGATGGCGATCGCCACCACACCCGCGAGCGCGTCGAGGGTTCCCGGCTCCACGGTCCGGCCGGACGCGGCCAGCAGGCCCACGGCCTTCGTGCCGACCCTCAGGGGCACGAGACGGACGGCATGCCCATCGACCGTCATCGTCTGGTGCCCGGAATAGGTGCGCGACCGCGCGTCGAATTCGAGGACAGCACTGGCGTCCGAGAGGGCTTGCGAAAGCGGCGCGAGTGCGAGATGCAAGCGGAGGACGCCGCCGTCGATGATCTCCCATCCACCCGGCCGCGGCAGGCAGATGGCCGCGAACGCGAGGTCGAACCGCCTGGACACGAAGCGCGCGAGCTGGGCCATCGCCTCGCGGCTGTCGGTCGTCAACAGCACGTCACGGCTGAGGTCGAAGAGCCGGGCCAGTTCGTCGCCCCGCGCGGTCGCTTCGCTCGCGCGACTGCGCACGGCCGTCGAGAGGCTGCTGGCGACGACGCTGACGGCGAAGAACACGAAGAGCGCAACCCAGTTCTGGGCGTCTGCGATCGTGAACGTGCCAATCGGGGCCATGAAGAAGTAGTTCAGGCAGAGATCGGCGAGGATGGAGACGGCGATGGGCACCCACACGGTGGACGCGGTGGCGGTGATCAGAATGACCAGCAGGTAGCACAGCGCCGCGGTCGTCGGGTTTGCCAGGTGGAAGCCGGTTCTCAGCACGGCCGTGACCACGACGATTGCGATCGGCGCAATCACGAGCGACAGCATGTTGGCCCGAGGCGGTTCGCCCGGGAGGCGAGTTTCGAGGAGACGTTGAGAACGGGTCAGCCAGGTCGGACGCATGACTATCGGCCAATCCTACCGCGTGCCGCCAGGCAAGCCGAGCGCTTTAGGAAGTCTTTAGGATTTTCGGGTACGATCACCCAGTGGCGTTGACCGTTGTTGTCGGCCTGCTTCTCACACTTGCTGCGACGTTCGTCTCGATGGCGTTGCTCGTCCGCACGAGCTTTGGCCGGGTCCCGCATGCGATGACATTCCTCCCGGTGCCGCTCGTCCTGTTCAACCTGTGGATGTCGGCCTGGTTCGTGTTCGAGTGCCTGCGGCAGTTCCTGCTGACCGCCATGACGCCGGCGTCCGGCCTCCGTCTGGTGGCCTTCGTCTTCCTCGCGGCCACGCTGTTCTCGGTTGGCTGCCTCTACGGGTGCGTGTCGGTCGTGCACCAGTTCCTCGGCGGCAAGACGAGCCGCCGGGTGCGTCGCGGCGCCAAGCACCTCGCGCTCGCGTATTCGGTCATGCTGATCGGCGGCTGGAGCGCCTATCACTTCAACGCCGAGAGCGGGCTGTTCACGGTGTTGCGCCGCACGCTGGGGAACGTGGCCTTTCCCCTGGCGCTCGCGGCGTGGATCTGGCTGCTCGTGGGGTCACGCGCGTTGACCGACGCGCCGTGGCGCGCGCAGGTCGGGAAGCTTGGGCGTATCTACGTGGTGCTGTTCTCGGTGATGGTGCTCTTCGCGGCCGTGCGGGACCGGTTCGAAGCGGCCGGCCCCGCGCTCCCGCTGATGATGGATGTGGCCCTGGTTCTCTCCTACACGCTGGTCACTGTGCTGTGGGTGGAATCGGTGCAGAAAGCCGCCCGCGCCTCCGCGCGTCACCAGGCGATGCCGTAGTCCTCGCCGTAATGGCTCGACCCGCCCCACAGCGTGCCGTGGCGGCGGTCGAAGAAGATGGCGTTGATCGGCCCCGACGTCAGCTTCTGGAAATCGAGCTTGTAGCCTCGCCGCGTCAAGTCCTCGCGCACCCACGACGGCGTTTCCTCGTTCAGCGTCATCCGCCCCGGCTCGGCCTTGTGATCGCCGAACGTGCTGTGCATCTGGTAGCTGTTGAAGTTGGCTGCCTCGGTCGCCCGCTGCACGGTCATCCCGAACTCCACCATGTTCAGGAAGAACTGCAGGAGGTTCTGATCCTGCGTATCGCCTCCCTGGACGGCGAAGGCCAGGTACGGCTTGCCATCCTTCAGCGCGAGGCTCGGCGTCAGCGTTGAGCGGGGCCGCTTGCCGGGCGTGACGACGTTGAAAGGTGACATCGCTTCGTCCAGCACGAACGCCTGCATGCGCTGGCTCATGCCGACTCCCGTCGTGCCCGCGATCGTCGCCGGAATCCAGCCTCCGCTCGGCGTGATCGACACCACCCACCCCTGCTCGTCGGCGGCCTCGATGGACGTGGTGCCTGCCGTGAAGGCCTCGTCGAACGTGCGGCTGCCCTCGGCGCCAGTGGGTTTTGGCGGCGCTGGCGGCCAGTTCGCGAGCAGCTTCTGGTACGGGTTGGTTCCGCCCTGGAACGGGTACGGGTCGCCCGGCTTCACGTTCGCATCGTTCTGGTCCCAGTTGATCAGCTTTGCGCGGTCGCGCGCATAGTCTCTCGAGAGCAGCCCCTTGATAGGCGTGGCCGGCGGCATGGAGGGATCGCCATAGTAGAAGTCGCGGTCGGCGTACGTCAGGTTCATCACCTGGTAGAGCGTGTGGATGTAGCGTGCGCTGTTGTAGCCCATGCTCTTGAGATCCATCGGCTCGAGCATGTTGAGCGCCTGCAGCATCACCGGCCCCTGCACCCAGGTCGTCAGTTTGTAGACGTCGATCCCCTTGTAGCTCGTCGCCACCGGTTCCTCGACGTGCACCTTCCAGCCCGCGAGGTCCTGCTCGGTGTGCAGGCCGCCCAGCTCGCGCGACCCGCGCACGTACTCGCGTGCGATGTCGCCCTTGTAAAACCGGTCGTAGGCCGCGTAGATGGCGTCCTTCCGGGTCTTGCCGGCCTTCAGCGCCTGCTGCTCGGCCTCGATCAGCTTGCGAAGCGTGGCGGCGAGATCAGGCTGCTTGAACACCTCGCCCGCGTTCGGCGCCTCGCGCGCCTCGCCCTGATGGGTGAGGAAGACCTTGACCGACGACGGCCACTTCTTGATCTCTTTCTTCTGCCGCTCTATCGCGTCGGCCGCCTGCTGCTCGATCGGATAGCCGTCGGCCATCTGGAGGGCGGGCTCCAGCACGTCCTTCAGGCTCATCGTCCCGAATTCGGCCAGCATCACCATGAGGCCGCCAGGCGTGCCCGGAGTCACGGCCGCGAGGGGCCCGTACTCAGGCGGATACGCCATGCCCTTCGAGCGGAAGAACTCCGGCGTGGCGCCCGTTGGGGCGACGCCGAGCGCGTTGATCCCGATCACCTTCCCTGTCGTGGGGTTGTAGATCAACGCCTGCGTTTCACCGCCCCAGCCCAGGGTGTCCCACATGGTGCACACCGCGGCAAGCATCGCGCAGCTCGCATCCACGGCGTTGCCGCCCTTCTGGAAGATCATGGCTCCGGCGGTCGCGCCCAGCGGCTTGCCGGTAATCGCCATCCAGTGCCGGCCGTGCAGCGCCGGCTTCACGCTACGCTGCGCCGCGCCGGAGACGCCCAGGGCGACCAGCAGGACGAGAACGACGAGCAGTCTGGATTTCATGACGGTAACAGTACTACAATCCACACCGCACCGCCCCCGAACGGCGGCATGGTCCAATTCTCGTGACCCGGAACTGGCGCCAGGAGGCGATGGAGGCTGAGTGGAACTGCGAATCTACCAGGTGGACGCGTTCGCGGAGCGCTTGTTTGGTGGCAACCCGGCAGCCGTGTGCCCGCTCGACGCGTGGCTGCCCGACGACGTGATGCAGCAGATCGCGGCCGAGAACAACCTGGCTGAGACCGCGTTCTACGTCCCCGCCGACGGGGGCTTCCAGATCCGGTGGTTCACGCCGACCGTCGAAGTGGACCTGTGCGGTCACGCCACGCTCGCCTCGGCGCACGTCGTGTTTGCGCACGACCGGCCGCAAGACGACGTCGTCGAGTTCGCGTCGAAGAGCGGACTGTTGAAGGTGAAGCGCGAGGGCGAGTTGCTCGTGCTCGACTTCCCGGCCGACACGGTGGAACCGGTGACGATCCCTCAGATGCTGATCGACGCGCTCGGTCGCGAGCCGATCGAGACGTACAAGGGCAAGACCGACTACCTGCTGGTGTACGGGGTCGAGGAACACGTAGCCGGTCTCACGCCGGATCTCTGCGACCTGGCCATGGTCCCCGCCCGCGGCATCATCGTCACCGCGCCGGGACGCCATGTGGATTTCGTGTCGCGGTTCTTCGCGCCGCAGGTGGGGGTGCCCGAGGATCCGGTCACCGGGTCAGCCCACACGACGCTGACGCCCTACTGGTCGGCGCGGCTGGGCAAGCTCGAGTTGTCGGCGATGCAGCTGTCGAAGCGACAGGGCCGGCTGCGCTGTCGGCTGGCCGGCAACCGCGTGGAGATCGCGGGGCGTGCGGTGCCGTACCTGTCCGGCACCATCACGGTGTAGGGAAAAGGGAAAAGGGAAAAGGGGTCGGCCAAACGGTTCTTCCAATTGGTTCCATCGCGCTCCTACTTTCCGAATCCTGCCGGGAGCGTCATCTTCAGCTCGCGCAGCAGGAAACCGTACATGTCGGCGCGTTCTTCGATCACCTTGTCCTGCGGCTTGCCCGCGCCGTGGCCCGCCTTCGTCTCGATCCGGATCAGGATCGGCGCCGGCCCCGCCTGCGCCGCCTGCAGCGTGGCGGTGAACTTGAAGCTGTGCAGCGGCACGACGCGGTCGTCGTGGTCGGCGGTGGTGACGAGCGTCGCCGGGTACTTCGTGCCGGCCTTGACGTTGTGGAGCGGGGAGTACTTCATCACCGTGTCGAAGTCCTCCTTGCTCTTGTCCGGCTGCCCGTAGTCAGACCGCCAGGCCCAGCCGATGGTGAATTTGTCGAAGCGCAGCATGTCCATCACGCCGACGGCCGGGAGCGCCGCGCCGAACAGGTCGGGCCGCTGCGTCAGGCAGGCGCCGACGAGCAGGCCGCCGTTGCTCCCGCCGTGGATCGCGAGCTTCGGCGTCGAGGTGAATTTCTCGCGAATGAGGTACTCGGCCGCGGCGATGAAATCGTCGAACACGTTCTGCTTGTTCTTCAGGCGCCCCGCGTCGTACCACGCCTGGCCGTATTCGCCGCCACCCCTCAGGTTGGCCACGGCGAAGATGCCCCCCATCTCGAGCCACCCGGCCGCGGCAGGCGAGAAGCCGGGCACTGACGGGATGTTGAATCCGCCGTAGCCGTAGAGCAGCGTCGGGTTTGCGCCGTCCTTCTGCAGCCCTTTCCGGTAGGTGAGGAACATCGGGACGCGCGTGCCGTCTCTCGAGGGGTAGAACACCTGCACGGTGTCGTACCGGGAGGGATCGAACTTCAGCGTCGGCTGCTTGAAGACCGTGCTCGCGCCCTTCGCAAAATCGTATCGATACACGGTGGTCGGGTAGAGATACGATCCGAACGAGTAGAACGCCTCCTTGTGCTCGCGCCGGCCGGTCACGCTCGACACGCTGCCAATCGTCGGCAGCCCGATCTCCTTGCCGGCCGTCCCGTCGACGTTGTAGAGCCGGATCGCGTCGTGCGCGTCCGTCATCCACTGCGTGACGAACTGGTTGTTCACCATCATCACGCTCTGCAGGACGACGTTGCCGGGCGCCTCGGGGATCAGCGTCTTCCAGGCCTCCCTCTTTGGCTTGCCGAGGCTGATCGCCACCAGCCGGAAGCGCGGCGCGCCTTGGTTCGTCAGCACGTAGAACGTGTCGCCGTCGTTGCCGACGACGCCGTAGGTCGCGTCGAAGGCGTCGAGGAACGGCTGGATCTTGCTGCTCTTCTTGCTCAGGTCCTGGACGAAGATCCGGTTCCGGTTGTCCGTGCCCTCGGTCTGGGTCAACAGAAGGAAGCGCCCGTCCTCGGTGACCTCCGCGCCGAAACCCCAATCGGGATTGTCGGGGCGTTCGTGGACCAGCACGTCCTTGTCCTGCGGCGTCCCCAGCGCGTGGAAGAACACCTTCTGGTTCTTGTTCAGTTCCTGGAGCGCTTCGCCCTTCGGTTCGCTGTATCGGCTGTAGTAGAAGCCCGAGCCGTCCTTCAGCCACGAAGCCCCGCTGAACTTCGACCACTTGACGAGGTCGGGGAGGTCCTGCGAGGTGGCAACGTCGCGCACGCGCCACTCGATCCAGTCGGATCCAGCCGCGGCCAGGGAGTACGCCATGTAGCGACCGTCCCGTGTGAACGAGGAGCCGCCAAGGGCGACGGTGCCGTCGGCCGAGATCGGGTTTGGATCGAGCAGCACCTCGGGCACCGCGTCGAGCGTCTTGGTCTTGTACAAGATCGGCTGCCGTTGCTTGCTGCCGGCGACCTTGCTGAAGACGTAGTAGGCGCCCTCGCGCGACGGGGTGCCGAAGCGTTCGTAGTCCCAGATCTCGTCGAGCCGCGCCTTGATGCGTGCGCGTTCGGGAATCTGCTCCAGGTACCCGAACGTCACCGTGTTCTCCGCCTCGATCCACGCGCGGGTGTCGGGCGCATCCGAGTCTTC
Organism: Acidobacteriota bacterium; assembly: GCA_025363775.1. Lineage (GTDB taxonomy): Bacteria > Acidobacteriota > Vicinamibacteria > Vicinamibacterales > Fen-181 > FEN-299. The sequence continues at coordinate 29,833 of JANYLG010000014.1, forward strand.
GAGCCACCGGTAGGGGTCGGCAACCTTGGCGCCGAAGAAGTCGTCCACCTGCTGGACCTTCTTGGCGGTCGGGTATGCCAGCTTCGGAGTTTCCGGCTGGCTGACGTAGGAAGAGATGGTCATGGCACCAGTGATCGCAAGCAAGAGTCGCGTGTTCATGAAAGAACCTCGTTCCCTGTAATACTAACCTCGACAAGGCCGCAGGTCGCCAGCCCTCCACTACCTGACCGGCTTCAGCAACAGATCCTGGAAGTCGTAACTGAAATCGGTCGCCGGCGACACCGCCTGCATCTTCGCCTGATCGATCGTCCCGTCGGGATTGAGGGCGAAGCTCACGAATGCATCGGCGCGCAGTTCCCGGTCGCGCCACCGCACCACGAACGTGTCGTACTGCCAGTGCTCGAGGTCGCCGACGAGCGATGGCGTCTTGCCGAACTTCATGACCAGCTTTCCGCCGTCCTGGACGATCGCGATCTCTCCGTACCAGGCGTCGCGATAGGTTCTCGCGTAGCCGGCCAGCGCCAGCGATGGCCTGGAAGCGGTATTCCGGGCGGTCGCGGCCTTTCGCTCCGCGTCGGCGACCGCGGCCCCGTTGCGCGCGGCGATCTTCTCGTACCCCTCCAGCCATTGGGTGCGCGGCTCGCCAAGATAGGCATCGGCCACGTAGTAGGCAATCGCGTTGAAGGCCTCGTCCGACTCCTGGTTCGTCAGCACCGCGACGCCGAGCTTCAGGTCTGGGATCATGAAGACACGCGACACGTACCCGGGCAGTCCGCCGGTGTGCGTGAGGACTCTGTGTCCCCGGAAGTCCCGCGCTTCGAGGCCGAGCGCATAGCCGCGGAAGTTCGACCGGAGTGCCGGGAGCTCCGGCGGAGGGGCGCCGTTGGGCTGCGGCGTGACGGGCGTCGTCAGCTGGCCCCACGTGGCCGTGCTGAAGAGCCGCGACCCGTCGCTCAGCCGGCCTTCGTTCAGCAGGACGCGCAGCCACTTTGCGATGTCCTCGGCCGACGTGTTGATGCCGCCCGCCGGGTTGGTGTTGTCGCTGTCAAATGGCGCGATCGGCCGGACTTTGCCTTCCACCCGGGCGTGGGGCGACGCGACGTTCAGGCCAGTCCCCGCCGCCGAATGTTTCACGTTGCTGCCCGTCATGCCGACCCTGGCCAGGATGCGCGAGGACACGAAGTCCTCCCACGACTGACCGCTCAGCGTCTCGATCACCTCGCCGGCCACCAGGTACAGGACGTTGTCGTAGGCGTACTCGCTCCGGAAGCTGCTGGCAGGCCTGATGTATCGCAGGCGCCGCGCGATCTCCTTCCGGTCGTAGGTGCTCGCCGGCCACCAGAGCAGGTCGCCGGCGCCCAGGCCGAGACCGCTCCGGTGCACCAGCAGGTCGCGGATCGTCAGCTCGCGCGTGACGAACGGATCCCACATCTGGAACCACGGCAGGTAGTTGACGACGGGAGCGTCCCACTGGAGCTTGCCCTGCTCAACCAGCAGCCCAAGCGACGCCGCGGTGAACACTTTGGTGTTCGAGGCGATGCCGAAGAGCGTCTTCCCGTCCACCGCAGCCGGCTCACCCAGCTTGCGGACGCCGTACCCCTTCGCCACCACCACGCCGTCGTCCTTGACGATGGCGAGACTGACGCCGGGCACATCGAACGACTTCATCACCCGCTGCACGAAGGCGTCGAGGTCGGGCGGGGCGGCCGCAGGCGCAGGCTGGGCCCGCGCGCTGGCCGCGGCGACCATCACGAACAGGAGGGGAAGCAATCGACGGTTGAGGGATCTCATCATGGCACCGGATGGTACCACGCCGGGAGGGCTCCGAGGGTACGAGCGACCGGCGGCCCCTACAAGTATCGCAAGACCGACCGCAGGGCGTCCGCGAGTGCATGGGACACCAGGGCGTAGACCGACGACAGGTCGCCGGTGTTCACCGCCGTCGCGACGGCCACCGGGTCGCTCAGCACCAGCCAGATCGTGGAGGCGGCCAGAAAGACACACATGACGGCAATCGCACCCGATGTTTTGAGTGTGGCGGCTGCAAGCGTCATGGTGGCTGGCTCTCCCGCAGAGGCTGCTCTTCCGTCGCCTGGGACGGTGACAGTTTCGCAAGTCCTATAACAACAATACGCGCGAGGGCCGCTGAGGGTTGCAGGGGGATTTTCGAGGAAGTGGGGGGCCAGGCTGCCGGATGGCACCCGACCGCCCGGTCGTCGAACCGGCCGGGTGTCCGCCCGTGGTCAGGTGTCGTCCCACTTTCGGACGGTTGGGCCACGCCGCACGGCTAAGTCCTTCGATGCACAAATACGGCGACGTATTTGTGCCCTCAGGACTTGGTGCTGAGCGAGTACAAGCGGCCACATGCGGCGAAAGCCGATCGTGGCCGTCATTGCGAGTCGAAGTGCTGAGAGAGGAGCGGCCCTGGAAGATGTCTAGCTGACGAAGATCAGTTGAGTTTGTGGTCTCGAAAGGAATTCCGCACCCTTGCTGGTGACCACGACCATCTCTTCCACGGTCGCAATACCGAAGCCGGGCACCGTGAGCCGGGGTTCGATCGTGAACACCATTCCCGCCTCGATCGGCACGAACGGCTTCCTGGCGTACTTCTCCCATGCGGGACCGAGCAACGCCGTGCCGTCGTGTGCGTAGCGCCCGACCTGATGGCCGAGGGCGTGCGGGAACTCCGCGTAGCCGGCATCGGTGATGATCGTCCGGGCCACCTCGTCCACCGCCTGCCCGACGACCCCTGGGCGGATGGCCTTCCGCGCTTCTTCGATCGCCTTCACGATCGTCTCGAATCCGCGCTGCACCTCGGCAGGCGCCGCCGACTCCCCGTCGCGCAGCACGTAGAACGTCCGCTGCAGGTCGGCGCAGTAGTCGTGGTATTTGATCCCGAAGTCCATGTTGACGATGTGGCCGCGCTCGACGGCGCGGCCCGTGGGGGAGTAGTGCGCGCCGGCCGTATCGGGCCCGGTGAACACCGCAGGGCAGGTGCCCGCCTCCCAGGCGAGATCGAGGCGTTCTGCGCGAACCTGGTCGGCAACGTAGTCGGCCACCTCTCGCTCGGTGACGCCGGGCGCGAGGAACGCGGCCACCTTGGCGAAGAGGTCCTCGGTGAGGTTGATCGCCACCCTGATGCGCGCGAGTTCCTCGGGCATCTTACGCGCCCGCAGCGCCGAGATCAGCCCCTCCGACGATACGAGGCGATCCGCGAACCCGACCTCCTGCAGCCACGCGTGGAGCGTGAGGAACATGCCATGCGTCAGGCCGTCGCACACCTCGCTGTCTTTCGAGTAGTTGACGGCAATCGACGAGGGATTGCGGCTGCGCAGGAAGTCGAGCAGCGGCTGCTTGGCGCCCTGCACGTAGGCGTCCACCTGACGGTACGCGCCGGTTTCCTCGACCGTCCTCCTGTCGTACTGGCCGACGATGGCGTGCGCCTCGCCGTCGGCCATGACCAGGAACGCGCTGTGCCAGGTGACGTGGCCAGGTGCGAGGAACGGCATGACCGGGTCGCCGTTCATCCCGGTCTCGCGGACGAATGTCAGCCAGCACGGAAGGTCCAGTTCCTTCAGGATGCTGACGGCCTGCGCGATCTTCTCCTGAATCAGCGACATGAGTCCCTCCGGGTGCTTCGTGGTTGATCCCGCGGATCGGCATTACCCCCAGCTGCCGCGCTCACCGTGAATGGCGACGATGCGCCAGTAGCGTTCGAGCGCGTTGCGGTAGTTGAACACCGCGTGGCGTTCCGCCCCGTCTGGATCGCCCTGCGCGATGGCCGACACGATCTCGCCGTGCTCGTCGAGCGATTCCTGGACGCTGTGCGTGTGAATCAGTGCCTCGGTGT
>JANYLG010000020.1 GCA_025363775.1 Acidobacteriota bacterium
CGTGGACGTTCCGCCGACGCCGATGCCGCCGGGTGGATACCCGGTCATCCTCTTCGCGCACGGGTGAGTGGGAGCGTCCGGCGCACCGACGTACAAGTTCAACGACTCTGCGGGTTCGCACGACGGCGACGAGATCGACGCCCGGGTGAACGCGGGCTACGTGGTCCTGATGTCGGGCTTCAGGGGATACGGGACGATGGAGGGAATCCCCGTCGAGGGCCTCGATGACATCAAGGCCTACGTCAACGGCAGCTACCTCTCGCCGATCTTCTACGCCATCGACATCCTGAACCTGCTCGAGGGCGTCGACTCCTTGAACCAAGTCAACTGGCGGTCACAGACGCCTGCCAGAGCCGCGCGGCCGATCTCCTCAGGGATTGACGATGCCGCGCGTGCGCTCGAGAAGGTCGAGGCCCTGCATCTTCAACCAGTAGGGAATGTCGATGAAGACCCAGTTCTCGGCGAGCTTGTCGCCCTGCCTTCGATACACGTCCACCACGCGCATGTCCGCCCGGACACCACCCGGAAGCCCGAGGAAGCCCCCGCTGGGTGTGTTCGTCAGGTTCGGCCACCCGAAGAAGCACGCGTAGTTGCCTTCGGCAAAGCGGCACACATGGCCGTTGAACACCTTGTCTTGCAGGCCTTCGCGGAATGGGTACGAGTGCTGCTGTTGGTATCGGGGGATCGTGTAGCTGGCCCCGATGGCGGCAGGGCCGTACCAGATCATGTCGTCGCGCCAGGTCCGCGCGAGGACCTCGGGCGGGTACCGGTCGTTCCCGGTCACATTCAGCTGGGTCAGATCGGCGATCATCCGGTTAATCAGGTCCAGGGTCTTGCGCCCCTCGTCCTCGAGCTGAGGGGTCAACTGGATGCCATCGTGGGTTCGAGGCCCGGGATACACGAATGGAGCCCCGGTTGGCGGCGGCAGCGGATTCACGCCGGCCTGGAGCATCACGCCGATGATGTCGCAGAAGAACCCCGTCTTGACGATCTTTCCCCCACGCACGCAGTTGAACTCCGCGTACCGCAGCATGATCATCTTGCCGGTGGCGCGGATGCCCTGCCAGTCGCGATCGAATGACCCCAGAAGGTGCCCCATGCTCATGACCCACTGGTCGCCGTGGATTTCGCTCGTGCCGGCGATGAAGACGTCCTGGCGTCGCTGGATGGGTGACCACGCCTCGTACAGGGGTTGCCAGACTTGCTCGGCGACGGCTGCGGCTCCCTTCAACTCGTTGAACGGGTGCACGCCCAGGAACTGATAGTCGTCACTGGTGTATCTGCGGAGCACGTCGGCGACGCCGTCGGCACCAGCTGCCTCCATTTCCGCGAAGTACTTCAGAACCAGCGCCTTCTGTTCTTGATGATCATTCATGGCTCTACTCCAGCAAGTGCGGCACCATGGGTCCAGCAGCCAACCGGCATGCGCCTAATCCCGGTACTCACCTGGGTTGATGACGACAGCGAGGACGCGGTGAAGGGTCCACCCGAAGCAAAGCCTCTCCCTCTTTGGCTGCGGGCAGGTCCCTGGTGCCGATGAACAACGGGCGACCGTGGGCCTGGCGAGGTTCTAGGCGACGTGGACTATCATGGTATGGTTTCTCTGCTGCCTTGCGGGCTGGCCGGAAATGGCCGCCCCTGCGCGGACAGGCACATAGCATGGTTTTGCGCCCACACCTATGACTCGAACCTCCCCCCCTCGTCCAGCACGCGGTCGCGCGTCCGGGGAGCACACCGCGTCCCCGCGGCCGGTCACGTCGTACGACGTGGCCCGTCGAGCCGGCGTATCGCAGTCGGCGGTGTCGCGCTGTTTCAAGCCGGGCGCGAGCGTCTCGGCGAAGATGCGGGATCGCGTCACGCGGGCCGCCAAGGACCTCGGATACACCCCAAACGCGATGGCGCGAAGCCTGATTACGCGGCGATCGCACATGGCCGGTGTCCTGATCTCGAACCTCACGAACCTGTACTACCCCGAGGCGCTCTCCGAGTTGAGCCAGAGCTTCTCGCGACACGGTGTCAGGCTGCTGCTGTTCACGCTGCCGCATGAGCGCGATGTTGACCAGGTGGTGGATCAGTTGTGGGAATACCGCGTCGATGGTGTCATCGCCGCGGCACGACTTTCGAATGCTCAGGTGGCCCTGTTTGAGCGGCGCCACATCCCGCTGGTGTTCTTCAATCGCTACCTCAAAGACCGGCCCGTCAACGCCGTCTGCTGCGACCAAAGAGGAGCTGCCGCACTGATCGTCTCGCGGCTCGTCGCCGCAGGGCATCGTCGCTACGGGATCATCTGCGGCCCTAACGACTCGGTCGTGGGGGAGGAACGCGTCCAGGGCGCGATCGCGCGCCTGACGGAGCTGGGGGTCTCGACCGTGAAGACCGTCAGGGGTGGCTACGACTACGAGAGCGGCGCGAGCGGACTCCACGAACTGGTGCGGACGTTCAAGGGCGCACCCGATGCGGTGATCTGCGCCAACGACGTCATGGCGTTGGGCTGCATCGACGCTGCGCGAGAGGATCTGAAATTGTCGGTCCCAAGCCAACTGTCGGTGGTGGGGTTCGACGGCGTTGCGCCCGGGAGATGGCGCAGCTACGGCCTCACCACATTGCGGCAGCCCGTTCGCCGAATGGCCGAAGCCGCCGTCTCGATGTTGCTCGAGTGCGTCGAAGAGCCTGGCCGCCCGCCGGAACGTCGTGTCTTCACGGCGACGCTCGTCGAAGGACGCTCCGCGCGGCTTGGGGAACCGTCCATTCCGTGAACTCGTCGGACTCCCCGCCAACGGACCCGCGGCCATTCCGCTCATAGCCGCCGCGCGATCTCGGCGAACAGCAAGATCCGCCCTGCCACGCGTTGAGAATCCAGCGGAGTCACCGGGGCACCTCATCGGCAGTCTCCCGAAGGACGGCGTCCCTGCGGATGCCAAGCCCGTCGCACACCACGCGCTCGCTCATGACGCGCCCGTCATGCAGGTGGAGCACGGTCAGGCCGCGGACATGAAGCCGTCGTCCGGACGGCGTTCCCAGGCCCTGGCCTGAATGGCCGCCGACCCAGCGCCACACGAGGGCGACCCGTCGGTCCTGGCTGCCGAGCAGGCAGGTGACCGCCCGCTCGAAGAACAGCACCGCGTCCGGGCAGGCCCCGACGATGAGCGCCCACGGGTGCCGTAGCGAGGCGACGTCAATCGCCTCGGCCCCGCTCAGAATCGTCGCGTTTGTGTCGTAGAACGACGGCAACAGGTCGAACCGACGCTGATTCCACGCCGCCTGGAACTGCGTGCAGAGGGCCACGCACTCGGGCGCAAGGCCCGGGGGCGCAGGGACCGACGCAGGCGGCGCTGTCTGCCCCAGCCCGGTTCGGACCTCGCCGAATTCCCATGGGATTCCCCCGCGCTTCGGAGCACCCTTCGCCAGCGTCCGCGCGCGATTGTCGATATCCACACCCAATTCGCGAGCGGCCGCGGCGTAGTCGACGACACGCCAGGCTCGATGCACACGTTCGCCCTCGAGTAGCCCGATCATCGTGCTGGAAAGCACCGCGCTTCGACCTGTCGCGGGCCCGAAGATCGGCGATGAGCCGGTGTGAGCCACCTTCCAATCCAACTCCACCACGATGGCGCGACCGGGAGCGGAGGCGCCGACCCAGGCGCCCGTCCGAACCACGCCCTCACCGACGAGCCCAGTCCCTTCCTCGACAAGCGCCGCGGCCCAGTCGTCTCGGCCGTAGAGGCGCCTAAGGGAGGTCTCGATTGCGACATTGTGGATGAAGTACTGGTGCACGAGGCCGATGCCGCCGCCGGCGCACATGGCTTCGTAACGCGCGGCCCAGTCCGCATCGGCAGGGGATATGCTCACTGGAGACCCCCGTACATCTGCGTCAGCAACGCAAGCTCGTCGAACACCGTCCACTCTTCCGCAACGAGCCCATCGACCACCCGCCAGTGCGTGACGCCCAGGACGTGAATGGGCCGCCCGGTCGGCGGCATGTGCAACCCGGGGCCCATGTGTGTACCATCGAGCGTCCACCGGACGGCCACGTCGAACCCGCCGACGCCATACGGAATCGCGCACACGTGCTCGACCCGCGTCCGGGCGTCACAGAAAGCACCCAGCACGTGGACGAACCATCCGATGATCTCGCCGTGGCCGAAGAGGACTCGGCCCGAGGGAGCCCAAACGGTACACGTCGGCGCATAGACGTCCCGGACCATCGCGAAGTCCCGGTGGTTCCAGAGCGCACGCCAACGGTCTGCGGCCTGCCGGCACGCCAGGTCGGCCGGTCCCTCCACGGCCGGCGGCCGCCACTCTGGCGCCACCTCCGCCGTCGAGGCTCCCGAATCCGTCCGCCCTGCAGGCGAGGTTCCGCGCTCTCGTTCACGCCGGGACGCGCGGTCTCGTGCGAGGGCATGCGGGTCGAGACCGAGCTGCAGAACCAGGCTGAAGTTGTCACGGACCAACCACTCCTCAACGATGCGGTTGGCGAGGATGACACAGTCCGCGATGGTGGTCACCGTGGCGCGGCGGCCCGTCGGCGCCCCGAACTCGCTCGATCCGAGATTCGTCATGTGGCTCGTGATCCGGTGTGACGTGTAGAAACCGTCACGGTCATCGCCGGTCCAGATGACGTTGTCCGCGTAGAGCAAACGATCTGGAAACGACGCCAGTGTTTTGACCGTGTTCTCCACGACAGCTTCGGCTCCACGGACATCGCCGGCCAGCGTGTGGAGCGCGCAGTCCGGTGCGTAGTGGGTGCGAATCAGGCTGACACGCTTTTCTTCCCAGATACGATGCGTGCAGCGCACGATGTAGTCGACGATGTCGACATAGTCGCCATCGAAGCCATCGAGCGGCTGTCGTTGCCCGCCCTCGGGAGCGAGCAGTTCCGAAATGTCACGACCGACGACGGTCGTCACTGGTTGGGCGGCAGGTTCAGGCATAGGCATGACCGAAGGCGCCGACATTATGACTGTGGATGCACGATACGATCAAGCATATTCTCAGCCCTGTGTCACGCCAAGGTGGCGCTTCTTATAGACCGTTGTTTGCATTCGCAGTATACTGTTTGCGCCGTCGTTACTCAGCGCCGGGGGATGGACACCGTGACCCACTGCAGCCCAGACCTTTTGCGTCCGCGCCTCGTGCGGCATACGGACCTGCGTCCGTGCCGCAATGCCTTCATCGATTCCCGCACTCCGGGCAGCGAGCGGAAAGAGAACTTCACGATCATCGGCCCCGGTGTGGCCGAGAACCCCGACCAGCACGTCCATGTCAGCATTCCGCACGGGTTCAACATCGGCGGAGCCCGACAACCCCCACGGTGCGTGAATTCCCAACACAGCCACGAAACGGCCGAGGTGTTCATCGTGCTGACCGGCACCTGGGCCTTCCGTTCGGGCGAGCGCGCCCAGGACGGCGAGGTCGTGCTGACACCCGGCGACGTCATTTCGCTGCCCATCCATATGTTCCGTGGGTTCGAGAACATCGGCACCAGCGAGGGCTTCCTGTTCGCCGTGCTCGGCGGCGATGACCCGGGGCGGGTGACGTGGGCGCCCTACGTGTTCGAGGCGGCCCGCAGCTACGGCCTCGTGCTTCTCGAGAGCGGCCGCCTGGTCGACACGACTCACGGCCAGACCGTTCCGGAGGGTGCGCGGGTGATGCGCCCCACGACGAGGGCGGACGTCGAACGCATGAAACGCTTCTCGAGCGATGAGCTGCTGGCCTGTGTCGATCCGGCCGTCGAGATGACGTCCGCTCCCGCATCGGTCCTCGCCGCTCGGGCGAGCGGCAGGGTCGAAGAGAGTGCGGTGGTCGGTGGAGCCAGCGGGGCCGAGGGCGTGCCCTCGGGGAAAATGGGCTGGGCGCACGGCTTCCACGTCCGGCGTCTGGTGCTCGAGCCGGGAACAGTCATTCCCCGCCACGCCCGTGTCGAAGAAGAGGTCTTGCTCATGCAGCGCGGGACGCTGCGGATCGAGTGCGACGGAGATGCAATAGGGCTGGGGGCGGGAGATGTGTTGTCGATGCCCACGCGAGTGGTCAGACGCTACAGCAATCCGTCCACAGATCGCGCCATCGTCTACATCGTGAGGGGCGGGGATCATCCTGCCGCGCCTCAGTGGATCGAATAGCCCCGTGAGCGACAGCAATGCGCGCCACGAATGTCGGGGGCAATCGCCAGCTGACCAACCATGCGAGAAAACACCCTCAGAGCCATCTGGTCTTCGAAGAACGCCGCCATCAACGGCTGGCTGCATAGTCCGAGCAGTTGGTCCGCTGAACTGATGGCCCACCAGGGCTACGACAGCCTGACTGTGGACCTGGAACATGGCCTGGTGGACTTTCAAACGGCCATCCCCATCCTGCAGGCCATTTCGACGACGAACGTGATTCCGCTGGCACGCGTCCCGTGGAACGAGCCCGGCATCATCATGAAACTGCTCGACGCCGGTGCGTACGGCATCATCTGCCCGATGATCGACACAGCGGAACAATGCGAACGGTTCGTCGGTGCCTGCCGTTACCACCCGGCCGGCTATCGCAGTCTGGGTCCGACTCGTGCCCGCTGGTACGCCGGCCCGGACTACGAGCAGCACGCGAACGCCGAAATCGCCGCCTTCGCCATGGTGGAAACCCGGGCGGCCGTAGAGAATATCGAGCAAATCGTCAGCGTGCCCGGGCTGGACGGCGTGTACATCGGACCGGGGGATCTGAGCCTGTCGCTGGGGCTGAAGAAGCGTCTGGACAACGATGAACCAGCCTTCTTTGCTGCGCTGGACAAGATCCTGGCCGCCTGCGAGGCCCATGGGATCGTGGCAGGCATTCACACCAACGACCCGAGCTATGCACTACAGATGATCGCGCGCGGTTTTCGACTCGTGACCGTGATGAGCGACAGCGTGCTGCTGGGGACCATGGCAAGACAGACGGTTGCGACCGTGAGGAGCGGCATGGTGAAGCCGTCACTGAAGTAGGAGCGCACCATGAGCGACATGCAGATCCTCTCGGCTGCCGTGGAGAAGGGCAAGCGCCACGACGCCCGCCAGTTCACCCAGGCCCTCCTCGATGGCGGCGCCAGTCCGCTCGACATCGTGGAACAGGGCCTGGTGCCTGGCATGAGCGCGATCGGGAACAAGTTCAAGCGCAACGAGGCCTACGTGCCGGACATGCTGGTCGCCGCGGCGGCCATGAAAGAGTGCATGAAGCTGCTGGAGCCCCTGTTGGCGAAGGCGGGGATCAGGCCGAAGCACGACGTCATCATCGGGACGGTGCAGGGTGATCTGCACGACATCGGCAAGAATCTCGTGGCGATGATGTGGAGGGGCGCGAACATCAACGTCATCGACCTCGGCACCAACGTCCGTCCGGCGAAGTTCGTGGATGCGATCAGGCAGCACGGAGTCCACGCGGTCGGGCTTTCCGCCTTGCTGACGACGACGATGCCGGCCCTGAAGGTCGCGGTGGAGGCGATACGTGCCGCGGGCCTGGGCGATGTCAAGATCATCGTCGGCGGAGCGCCGGTGACCGAAGAATTCGCGAAGAACATCGGCGCGGATGCCTACGGGCGCGACGCGGCCACCGCGACCGACGTCCTGCTGAGGATGCTCGAAGGCTGACGTGTCATGGGAGGTGTGGGTCCTTCTTCCGGAGTCGCCGAGAATCGGCTTGCATTCGAATGCAATTCGTAGCAGAGTATCCCCCGCATGACTGACCTGGACCGGCTGCCGTCGTCAAAGTCGGACACCGCGTTGACCGCTTCCGACGCCCCGCTGTCGCCGGCCAGGCTCGTGACGTCAGTGCTCCGCGCCGAGGACCTCTCGGCCACCCGTCGGTGGTCGATCTTCGCCGCGTTGATGATTCCGTACGTCTTCTACTCTTTCTGCTGGACCACGGAGGACTACCTCCGGCCGTTCGCGGCCGAGTCGCTGCAGCTGTCCAAAGTGCAGGTGTCCTCCTTCTACTCGCTCCAGGCCCTGG
>JANYLG010000096.1 GCA_025363775.1 Acidobacteriota bacterium
ACACCCTGGGCGACTCGACGCGGACGACGCGAACCTTCGCGTCCGCCGCGCCTTCAGCCCGCTTCCCGGCAAGCGTGGCCGCCGCGGCCGCGCCGAATATCCCTGTCAACAAGCCCCGTCGGGTCACACCCGTATCCGCGAGAGACATGTCTCACTCCTTGAAGAGAAGCCCTGACTATAACCGGAGCTCGTCCCCAGGTCCAGGCAGAGCGGATCGGACGACGCCGTCGCCGTCCCACGAACCGGAGGCCTTTCTATCGAGCGAAGACAGGAGACACTTCCAACGAGCAGGCTTGACAGGTGTTGACAGAGGAGTTGACGGATCGTCCCGTTGTCTGCCATACTTCGGTTCAATGTTGAGCCGCCGCACCTTCATGATGTCGATGCCGATGCCCATAGGAATGGGCATGAGTGTCGGCGTGGTGCGCGTGATCGGCTAGAACCAGACACAACCGAACGCACCTGCACCCGCCGACCTGGATCATCCAGCCGGCGGGTGTTGTTTTGTACGGACCAGATCATGACGCTCTCGTCTCTGACTGCTGCTGTCGCCTTCGTTGTCATGTCGCTGCACATCTCGATGCCCATGTCGATGCGCATGCGGACCGTGTCCGCCATGTCCATGCGGAGCCGCAGCAGCGGATGACCTGACAGCGCCACCAGGCGAGGTTCCACCAGGGGCCGTCATCCGCAAGCGACTGCGGGTGACGGCCCCTTTTTCTTTGGGCGGCCGGCGGAGAGGGAGGTCACGAAGATGCCAGTGCGAGTAGGTCTCATCGGGTTTGGAACGGTCGGACGGGCGGTGGCTCGGCTCCTGGCGAGTGGCCGGGATGCGCGTGCGCGCCTCGTGCGCGTATGCACGCGGCGGGACGGGCCTGCGCGACCCGACTGGCTACCCGCGACGGTCGACTGGAGCGACCGGTTCGAGTCGCTCCTCCAACCGGACATCGACGTCGTCGTGGAACTGGTTGGCGGGATCGAGCCGCCGCGCGAGTGGAGTCACCGGGCGTTCCTGGCGGGCAAATCGGTGGTCACCGCGAACAAGCAACTGGTGGCCGAGTTCGGCCCCGAGCTCGTGTCGCTCGCCGCGCGCCAGCGCCGGTCGTTCCGCTTCGAAGGCGCAGTCGCCGGCGGCGTACCGGTCATCCGGGCGGTGCAGGACGGCCTTGCCGGCGACAGACTGGTCCGCATCACCGGCATCCTGAACGGCACCTGCAACTACATTCTGACGCGAATGGAGAGCGACAGGCTGTCGTTCCACGACGCGCTCGAAGAGGCGCAGGCCCTCGGCTACGCCGAGTCGGACCCGACCGCGGACATCGAAGGGCTGGACGCGCGCGCGAAGCTCGCCATTCTCTGCGGTGTCGGTTTCGGCATCCACGTGCGCCCATCGGACATCCCGTGCGCCTCGGTCGCCGGCGTCACGGCCGACGATCTGGCCCACGCCCGCGCGAACGGCTGCACGATCCGACAGGTCTCGAGCGCCGAGCGGGTTGAAGGCGTGCCGCACGTGGTGAAGGCCTCGGTGGGCCCGGCCGTCGTGCCGCTCGACGGCCCGTTTGCCCGGGCGCACGGCTGCCAGAACGTGATCGTCGTCGATGGCGAAGTTGGCGGCGAGACGGTGTTCGCGGGGCAAGGCGCGGGCGGGAACCCCACCGCCGTTGCCGTCGTCTCGGACCTGATCGCGATTGCGGAACAACGCCACCGCCCTCTTTCTCCGTCGGGCTCGTCGAACATCGCGGCCAACTGGCCTTCCCTTCAACCCTCGTCATCGAAAGGATCGGACTCCCATGCCTGACCCGAACACGTTCCGCCCCGCCACGATCGCGCTTCACGGCGGTCACGTGCCCGACGCGGCCAGCAAGGCGCGAGCGGTGCCCATCTACCAGACCACGTCGTACGTGTTCGAGTCGGCCGACCACGCGGCCAGTGTCTTCGCGCTCGAAACCCCCGGGAACATCTACACGCGCATCACCAACCCGACGACCGCCGTGCTCGAGGCACGGCTGGCTCAACTCGACGGAGGGGTGGGCGCGCTCGCCGTGTCGTCCGGGCAGGCGGCCATCACGCTAGGTGTGCTGAACATCGCGCGAGCGGGCCAGAACGTCGTGTCCACCCGCGCCCTCTACGGCGGCACCTACAACCTGTTCCGCCACACGCTGCCACGATTCGGGATCGAAACCCGGTTCGTCGATTCGTCCCACCCGGACGAGGTGGACCGTGCGATCGACGGGAACACGCGCCTGGTCTACACCGAGTCGATCGGCAATCCGAAGAACAGCGTCAACGACTTCCAGGCGATCGCCGAGGTCGCGCATCGCCACGGTATCCCGTTCGTCGTGGACAACACGGTGTCGCCGTTCATCTTCCGCCCCTTCGACCACGGCGCGGATATCATCGTCTACTCGCTGACGAAGTTCATCGGCGGCCACGGGACGTCGATCGGCGGGGCGATCGTCGATTCCGGCCGGTTCAACTGGGCGAACGGTCGATTTCCAGAGTTCACCGAGCCCGACCCGTCGTATCACGGCCTCGTGTTCTGGGATCAGTTCGGCCTGCACTCGAAGGCGGCCAGCCCGGGAGCCGGGTACATTACGAAGGCGCGGGTGCAACTGCTGCGCGACATCGGCCCGTGCCTGTCGCCGTTCAATGCCTTCCAGTTCCTGCTGGGACTCGAGACGCTCCCCCTCCGGATCAACGCACATTGCCGCAACGCGCTGGCCGTCGCGCAGTGGCTGCACGGGAACCCGAACGTCGCCTGGGTGAACTACCCGCTGCTGCCCGATCATCCCGACTGCGAACGCGCGAAACGGTACTTGCCGGACGGGGCTGGCGCGATCGTCGGGTTCGGGATCCGGGGGGGATGGGACGCCGGGAAGCGTGTCATCGACTCGGTGCGGTTGTTCAGTCATCTCGCGAACATCGGCGACGCGAAGAGCCTCATCATCCACCCGGCGTCCACAACCCATCAGCAACTGTCGCCGGAAGAGCGGGTGGCGTGCGGCGTGACCGACGATTACATCCGGCTGTCGGTCGGCATCGAGGACATCGTGGACATCCTGGACGACCTCGAACAGGCCATCGCCGCATCGCAGCGCCCGGCCGTGAACCGGAAACCTCTCCTGCTGGTGGGATGATGACGATCGCGGACGCTTCGACGACGGTGGACCGGGTGACCACCCGGTTCACGACGCTGTTCGACCACGGGATCACGCTCGACTGCGGCCGCCGGCTCGGCGCGATCACCGTCGCCTGGGAGCAGTACGGCACGCCGAATCGCGACCGGACCAACGTCATCCTGGTGTGTCATGCGCTCTCAGGTGGCGCGCACGCCGCCGGCTGGCACGAGGACGGCGCAAGGCCAGGTTGGTGGAACGAACTCATCGGCCCGGGGCGTGCGTTCGATACCTCCCGGTTCTGCATCGTGAGCACGAACGTGCTGGGCGGCTGCTACGGCACCACCGGCCCCGCGTCGATCGATCCGGCCACCCTCCTCCCACATGGCCCGGATTTTCCTGTCGTCACGATCTGGGACATGGTGCGGGTCCAGCGCGCGCTGCTCGAACACCTTGGCGTGACGTCGCTCGCCTGCGTCGCGGGCGGGTCCATGGGCGGGATGCAGGCGCTCGCCTGGAGTGTGATCCATCCCGAGTGGGTCCGGTCGGTTGTCGCGGTCGCCGCAACCGACCGTCACTCGCCGCGGCAGATCGCGTTCAACGAGGTGGCGAGGCGGGCGATTACCGCCGACCCAGCCTGGCGAGAGGGCCGATACGAAGCGGGCGCCGGGCCCGAATCGGGCCTGGCCGTGGCCCGGATGCTCGGCCACATCACCTACCTGTCTGAGGCCGGGATGGAACGGAAGTTCGGGCGGCGGGCGCGTGGCCCTCTCGGATTTGTCGTGGGACAGCCCGAGTTCGAGGTGGAACGCTATCTCGATCACCAGAGTGCCGGTTTCGTGAAACGCTTCGACGCAAATTCGCTGCTCTATCTCACGAAGGCGATCGACTACTTCGACCTGGCGGAGCGGGAAGGGTCGCTCGAGTCGGCGCTGGCGCGCACGCGGGCCCGGTTCCTGCTGCTGACCTTCTCATCCGACTGGCTGTATCCGCCATCGCAACTCGAACGCGTGGCCCGCGCGCTCGACGTGGTCGGCCGGTCAGTCACGTATCGCTGTATTCGCAGCGACTCCGGTCACGACGCGTTCCTGCTCGAACACGACCGGCAGGCGCCCCTCATCCGGCGCTTCCTGGGATCGGGCATCACTTCACCGTGAGAGTGCCCTTCATCCCCAACGCGAAGTGCCCGGTGAAGGTGCAGATGAACTGATAGTCGCCTCGGACGCTGGGCGCCACGAAGGTGGCTTCCGCCGTTTCGCCCGGGCCGACGAGCGTCGTGCTGGCGAGCAACTGGTGCTTCACCGACGGAGCGATGAACTCCGTGTCGCGCGCCGAGGAGCACTTGTCCGCCACGCCCTGCGCGTCGACGCCCTTCTTCAGCAGCACGAAGTTGTGCCCCATCGCGACTTTCGGCATCTGGCCCACGTGCTTGATGACGACCCTGATCTGTTCTCCCGGCGCCGCCGTCAGCGCCGCGGGCATGAACTTCATGTTGTCCCCGACCTCGATCTGGATCACCCGGGCGGCCGCGCCGCCCTCACGCGCGGTGTCTGTCGTGGGGTCGGCCGCGGCCGACGACGAAGGAACGGCAAGGAGTGTGGCGGCTACGAACGACGGCACGAGCAGCGACAGCACGGCGAACAGGCAGGCAGTCCGCATTCGAGTCCTCCCGGAAGAAGATGCACAGGGCGCAGCGCGCAGATGCACGATGGCGATACAAGTCCCGCCCCCGCTTTGAGAGAGGCCGGGCCTGTCGCTCAGGCATGCGCCGGGATCACCCGGCAAACATGCTCTTCGCGACGAACAACACGTTGGCCGGGCGCTCGGCCAACCGCCGCATGTACCACGGGAACCAGAATTCCCCGTAGCTGATCAGGATGCGCAGCGGCGCCCGCTCGGCGACCAGCCGCGCCTGAAGGGGGCGCTGGATCCCATAGAGCATCTCGAACTCGTGCGCGGCCGGCCCGGCCGGCCGCAACACCATCACCGACCGCAACCGCTTCACCAGATGTTCGTCGTGCGTGCCGATGCCGAGGAAGGTGCCCTGCGGCACGTCGGGCTGAAGCATCCGCGCTGCCAACCGGAAGTAGTTCTCGTCCACGTCGGCCTTCTTCGGGAACGCCAGGTCCGGCGGTTCACGGTAGGCTCCCTTGACGAGCCGGATGGCGGGGCCGAGCGGCAGCAGCGCCTCGAGGTCCGCCTTCGTGCGGTAGAGGTACGCCTGCAGGCACAGGCCGACGCGCGGCGAACGCGCGCGCGCGCGACGGAACAACTCGATGGTGGGATCGACGTACTTGGTGCTCTCCATGTCGATCCAGACGGTGTTCCCGTGCGACTCGGCGCGAGCGACGATCTGCCAGAGGTTCTGGTGGCAGGCGTCGAGTCCGAGGTCGAGGCCCAACTGGGTGAGCTTCACCGACACCTGGACGTCGAGCCCCATCGCCGCAACCCGGTCGATCAACTCCAGGTAATGGCGCGTCACCGCCTCGGCTTCGGACAGGCTCGAGAGATTCTCTCCAAGGTGCGTGAGAATCGTCCCGGTTCCGTGCTGCTCCTGCTGACGCCGGCATGCGTCGAGCGCCTCGTCCGCCGATTCGCCCGGCATGAATCGAGACACGGACCGGCGAACGAACCGATAGCGCATGGCCTTCTCGCGCAGCCACACGCTTTCGGCTCCAGCCAACAGCACGCTCCTCATGATCGACATCGGCGCGCTCCCCCCCGACATCCCGAATCCCGGCTCTGAATCCCTCTCGTCGATTCTACTTCGTCGGGACTGCGGAGTCTCGCATTCGTGGATGTGGTACTCTCCTGCCGGTAAGGCGTCTACCGCGAGACATCTTCCAGGCCTCAGATCGTGACGATTGAAGCACATTTCCGTGGGTCCCTGGAATCTGTCGGCGGAGCTTCGCCAGGCTGCCCGCAGGGAGAAGAGGCGACACGCGATGCCCAGGTACCGTCTGGCCATTGAATATGCCGGCACGCGCTACAGCGGCTGGCAAGTTCAGAAGAACGCCCGCACGGTCCAGGGTGAACTGCTGCGGGCCGTGCGGGAGGCGATTGGGGTGGAGGCGCCCGACCTCCAGGGATCGGGGCGCACCGACGCCGGCGTGCACGCCTTGCAGCAGGTGGCGCACCTCGATGTGCCGAAGACGATCGCGCCCGAGCTCCTGCGGCGTCTGGTCAACGACGTTCTTCCCGCTGACATCAACGTGCTCCGCATCGAACCGGTCCCCCACCGGTTCCACGCCCGCCACGATGCCGTGTCGCGCAGCTACCTCTACCAGGTGACGCGGCGGCGCACGGCGTTTGCGAAGCCATTCGTCTGGTGGGTGAAGGACGACCTCGACGTGCGCGCGATGCGCAAGGCGGCCGGGGTATTCGTGGGCATGCACGATTTCCGGTCGTTCACCGACAGCGACCCTGACGAGATATCCACGCTCGTACGGCTCGGGTCGCTCGAACTCGAGGAAGCCGGCGACCTGATCCTCGTTCGCGTCACCGGGTCGCACTTCGTGTGGAAGATGGTGCGACGGATTGTCGGCGTCCTGGTGGAGGTGGGGCGCGGGAGGCTGACGGTCGACGATGTCGAGCGATTCCTGGAAGCGGCGTCGCCCATCCCGGCAAAGGTCACCGCACCGGCGTCCGGCCTGTTCCTGGAGCGCGTCGTCTATCCGGGCGAGCAAGCGGTGGGACCGCTCGTGGCGATCACACCGCTTGCCCGGGGCCCTTACTTCTTGTAGCGAACCTTGCCGCCGACAATCGTGTAGAGCACTTCTGCCTTCTGGATGTCCTCCTCGGGGACCTTGGTGATGTCAGCCGAGAGGACGGTCATGTCGGCGAACTTCCCGGGAGCGAGCGAGCCCCTGGTCTTCTCCTCGAAGGCCGCGTAGGCGCCGTTGAAGGTATAGGCCTTGAGCGCCTCGTCGCGCGTCATCCGCTGGTCGCCGTAGAAGACCTCGCCGTTCTTCTGCTTGCGTGTGACGAGTGCGTAGTAACCGGGCAGCGGGTCGGTTGCTTCCACGGGCGCATCGGTGCCGTTGGCGATCACGGCGCCCGATTTCATCAGCTTCTGCCACGCGTAGGCGCCTTCCTCGGCGCGCGGCGCGCCGAGTCGCGCGAGCACGTACGGCGCATCCGACGTGCAGTGAATCCCCTGCATGGCCGCGATGACGCCGAGCGACCCGAACCGCGGGATGTCGGCCGCATTGATGTGCTGCGCGTGCTCGATGCGCCAGCGCACATCCTTCTTGTCAGGGTGCGCCTTGAACGTCTCCTCGTAGACGTTCAGCGTCTCGCGGTTGGCGCGGTCGCCAATCGCGTGGGTGCTGACCTGGAAACCGTTCTCGATCGCGAAGCGCACGGTGTCCTGCATCTCCTCGGGAGCGACCGTGTTCAGGCCGGTGCTCGTCGGCATGTCGGCGTACGGCTCGAGCAGCCACGCGCCGCGCGACCCGAGAGCACCGTCCATCAACCGCTTGATCGCCCTCACCGTCAGGTGGCCGTTTACCGCGTCGATCATCCGGTACTTCGACCCGCTCTCGGCCAGCTTCGCGGCGCTCTCGCTGAGCATCACGTAGAGCCGGACGTTCAGCTTCCCCTGCTCGGCGAGCTTCTTGTAGAGATCCACCGTCTCGAATCCGACGCCAGCGTCGTGCACCGATACGATGCCCTTCGAGATGTACTCGCGGTCGGCCATCTCGACCTCCCGGACGGCGTCCGCTTCCACCTGTTCGGGTGTGCGCTTCGCCCGGGCCTCGGCCAGCGCCTTGCCGACCAGCCCGGACGCCCGCTCCCGGAAGACGCCGATCGGGTTGCCTGCGCGGTCCTTGATGATCTCGCCGCCCGGCGGGTTCGTGGTTTTCCTGGTCACGCCCGCCAATTCCATCGCCTTGGCGTTGGCGATGGTCGCGTGCCCGCTCGCGTGGGTCAGGAACACCGGATTGTTCGGCGCGGCCTTGCTGAGCAGTTCGTGCGTGGGAAAGCCCTCGATCGCGCCCGCAGGCGGATGGTCCCACTTCTCCTGGTGCCATCCCCGCCCGAGAATCCACTCCCCGGGCTGAGCCTTCTTCGCGGCATCGGCTACCTTGGCGACGATCTCGTCCCAATTCCGCACCTTCATCAGCTCGAGGTTCAGCTTCGCCTCGCCGACGCCCATGAAGTGCGCGTGCGACTCGGTGAAGGCGGGCATGGCAAACCGGCCGGCCAGGTCGATGACCTCGGTCTTCTGGCCGATATAGGGCTTGATCTCGGCGACCGTGCCGAGAGCGACCACCCGGTCGCCGCGCACGGCGATGGCTTCCGCCGTCGGCCTGGCCGAATCGACGGTGGCGATATGGCCGTTGGTCAGGACGAGGTCAGCAGGTTCGACATGGGGACCGCAGCCGGATGCGGCCAGCACGAGCAGCGCCAGGACGCAGATGAGGGCTCGACACGATCGGGCAGAACCACGCATGACGTTCTCCTTCGTCAAAGTGAAAGGCGCGCCAATTCTACTCCCTCTTGTTGTCGCGGTGTGCGACCCTGTTGCCGCTATCCCCCGTCTCGCGGGCGACCGGCCGGTCCCCCTTCGGTGTCTCTGCCGGCTGCCGGCTGCCCGCTGTCCGCCCTTCGACCCGCATCGCTCGCTCAGGGCAAGCTGCCAGCTGTTATGATCCCGGTATCGAAAGGACGTGCGTGGGCCTGTTCACATCGTTCCAGTTGAAGTCGCGTGACGCGGGCACCCGGAAGCGTGCCGCACGGTCGATAGGTGTGCGGGGACGAGCATCGGCGATCGCGTCGCTCGCGCCGCTGCTGGACGACCCGGATTGGTCGGTCCGCCAGGCGGCGGTCGAGGCACTCGGAGTCGTGGCTGATGCGGCAGCGGTGCCGCTGCTCGTCGCTGCGGTAAAGCAGGCCGACCAGGTCCAGGACCAGGCGGGCGCGGCCGCGGTGCGGGCGTCGGCCGTCGAGGCGTTCGGCCGGATTGGCGCGGCCAGCGTGGGGCCCCTGCTCGAGGCGCTGCGGGATCGCCACGCGAAGCTGCGCGAGACGGCCATCGAAGCGCTGGGGGCGATTGGCGGTCGGGACGCCGAGGCGGCCTTGGCCTCCATGCTGGCCGACGATCGGTCGAGCGTGAGGCAGGCGGCCGCAGCCGCACTGGCTCGCGCCGCCGGACCTGCCGCAGTTCCCGCGCTCAGGACGGCACTCGGCCACAAGGACCCCGCGACGCGACGATGCGCCGCCGACGCGCTCGCCACGGTGCGCCACGCCACGGCGGTTGACGCCGTGCGCACGGCGCTGGGCGACCGCGACCGGCAGGTCCGCGACGCGGCCGTCGGCGCGCTGGCGGCGATCGGCACGCCGGACGCGGTGTCGGCGCTCATCGCCAGTTTCCTGGCCGCCGACCGCGAACTGCAGCCGGCCCTCTCGGCCGCCCTGAAGTCGTTCGAATGGGTCCCGACCGACGTCTCACAGCGCGCGGTGCATGCGGCGCTGCACGGCCGCTTCGACGAGGCTGCCGCCGAAGGCGCGGCGGCGGTCGACCCGCTGATCGCCGCGCTCGCCGACCGCGACCCCTCGGCCCGCCTCGGCGCGGTCACCTCGCTCGGCCGCCTTGGCGATCCACGGGCATCGGCAGATATCGCCGCCCTCTTCAAAGACAGCGAGGCCAGCGTGAGGGAGGCGGCCGCCGACGCGCTCGTGGCCATCGGGCCGGCCTCGTCGCACGCCCTGGTGGACACACTGAGCGATCGCGCGGCGACGGTGCGTACCGCGGCGGAACGGGCGTTGTCGGGGATCGGCGAGGGGCGGGTCGCCGCCGCGCTGATCGCCGAGGTCCAAGTGGGCCAGCGGACGCAGCACGGCGCGATTGACCTTCTCGTGATCGGGAGCCGCACGGACCTCGACGCCGCCCGGCAGGCGGCCGACGCGCTCGAGTCGCTCCTCGCTCACGCCCGCAGGAAGATGCCGGTCGATGCCCTGCGCCACGTCGCCGCGCTCACGGACGTGATCCTGCTGGAGCCGGGCGAAGTCCCGGGCAAGAGCGACACGCTCGACGCCGACGCGCTGAGGCAAGACGCCAGGGACGAACTCCGTCGTCGGGGCGTCTGACGGACGACAACGACGGAGGCCAGGGAGAGCACATTTGTGCGCGCGGCGCGCCCGCTCGACATCGGCGCCGCCGCTTCGCGGTGGCGCCGCCCGGTCGAAGCCGGAATGGTCGCTGGCCGCCGACGCCTCGCGTGTGCGCCCCGTCTGTTCTTCGTGTCCTTTGTGAGCGTTGTGGTGTGATCGTCGGCAAGCGTCAGGCGCGCTTGACCAGGCCGAGAAACGCGTTGGCCGCGTGGCTGAGGGCGCGGCGCGCCGGGTAGACCAGCCGGATCTGGCGCGCGAGCGTCAACTCCCTCACCGCCACCTCGCACAGCGTTCGCCGCTCGATCTCCTGCTCGACGCACATCCGCGGCAGGAACGCCACGCCCTCGTTCGCCTGGACCAGCTTGCGAATCGTCTCCACGGTGGGCATCTCGACGTCCATGTGCAGCGGCACCTTGTACTTCTCGAACGCGCGCAGCACCAGATTCCGGTACGGCGACACGACGTTGTGGGCGATGAACGTCTCCATCCCCAGGTCGCGAATCGACACGGTCTTGCGCGAGGCGAGCCGATGGCGGGGCGACACGACGAAGGCCAGGTGATCGGTGTAGATCACCGTGGACGCCAGGCGTGGGTCCTTCGGGTCGTAGCTGATGACGCCAAGCTCGAGATCGCCGTCCACCACCTGCAACGGCACCTTGCTCGACAGGCTGCGCCGTATCTGCACGTGGATGCGCGGGTAGGTGCGCCGGTACGCGGCGATGTGGGGCAGCAGGTAGAGCGTGGTGGACTCGTTGGCGCCCACCGTCAGCCGCCCGGCGGAGTTGTCGCGCAACTCGGCGAGCGCGTTTTCCATCTCGGACCGCAGGTTGTCGAAGCGACGGGCGTAGTCGAGCACCAACGTCCCGGCATCGGTGAGCAGCAGGTCCTTCCCGCCCCGATCGATCAGCCGCTCACCGAGATCGGCCTCGAGGCGCTGGATCGCCAGCGAGACGGCCGGCTGCGTCCGGAACAACTTCTCGGCCGCGCGGGAGAAACTCCGCTCCGTCGCGACGGCGCGGAACACCTGCAGCAAGTACCACTCCATGCCACACTCCTATGATGGCCGGCCCCGGGACCGCGCACCCGCGTATCAGCACACGTTATGTCATTATGCAATATTATTCATCTGCCACACATTATTAATTTGTAAAATGACTCAGCCGCGCGCCATAGTGGCCCAGGTTTCAGGAGGGAGTCCATGGCTCAACGCGTGTTGATCTTCGACACGACGCTGCGCGACGGCGAGCAGTCGCCCGGCTGCAGCATGAACGTTCGCGAGAAGCGCCGTATGGCGGCGAAGCTGGTCGATCTGGGCGTGGACATCATCGAGGCCGGGTTTCCCGTCGCCTCGGACGGCGATTTCGAGGCCGTGCGCATCATCGCCCGCGACACTCGTCGCGTCTGGGTCGCCGCGCTCGCGCGGGCCTGCCCGGCTGACATCGGCCGGGCGGCGGCCGCACTCGAGGAAGCCGAGCACCCGCGTATCCACACGTTCATCGCCACCAGCGACAATCACCTGAAGTACAAGCTCCGAAAGACGCGCGCCCAGGTGCTGGACGAGGCCGTCGATGCGGTGCGCCTCGCGCGCCGCTACGTGGACGACGTGGAGTTCTCCGCCGAGGACGCGACGCGGACCGACATCGAGTTCCTGCGGGAGGTGACGAGGGCCACGGTGGCAGCGGGCGCCAGCACGGTCAACATCCCCGACACTGTCGGCTACTGCACGCCCGACGAATTCGGCGAGACCATCGCGCGCCTGGTCGCTGAGGTCGGTGACGCGGCGGCGATCAGCGTCCACTGCCACAACGATCTCGGCCTGGCGGTCGCGAACTCCCTGGCCGCCGTGCAGGCCGGGGCGCGGCAAGTAGAGTGCACCGTCAACGGCATCGGCGAGCGCGCCGGCAACTGCGCGCTCGAGGAGATCGTCATGGTGCTCCAGGTCCGGCGCGACCGTCTGGCCCATTCCACGCGCATCAACACCCCGCAACTCTACCCGGCCAGTCAGCTCCTGAGCAGCCTGATCGCGTTCGGGCCGCAGCCGAACAAGGCCATCGTCGGCCGCAACGCGTTCGCCCACGAGGCCGGCATCCACCAGGACGGCGTGTTGAAGGAGCGTACCACCTACGAGATCATCGACCCGGCCAGCGTGGGCGTCCCCGAGAGTCGGCTGGTTCTCGGCAAACACAGCGGCCGCCACGCCCTCCGCGCGCGCTGCGAGGGGCTGGGGTTCACGCTCACGCCCGGGCAGATCGACGCGGTCTACCGACAGTTCATCGCGCTGGCTGACCGCAAGAAGGGCGTGACCGACGACGAGATCGCAGCGATGGCGTCTGTGTCTCGACTCGAGGCGGCGAGCTAGCCCATGGAGCTTCGGATTCTCGTGCTGCCTGGTGATGGCATCGGGCCGGAAGTGACCGCGGAGGCCGCGGCAGTCCTCCGCCGGGTGGCCGACATGTTCGGCCACTCCGTGCACGCGG
>JANYLG010000010.1 GCA_025363775.1 Acidobacteriota bacterium
AAGGCCTCGTCGAGATCATGATGACCGCGGTCAAGCGAGAGTGATCGGCGTGGTGGGAGTCGATGAGGTCGGCCACCACTGCTGGAACTCGGCCCTACTTGTCCCCGTTGCCGGGGCTCTTCCCCGAGGCGTGGAGGTCCACCATCATCGGCCCGCCCTGGATGTACTCGGTCAGGTGGATCTCCTCGATCTCGCGCAACCGCCGGGTGACGTCCACGATGCGCAGCGAGTTATTACGGATCGTCTCGATCCGGGTCACCTGGTCGCGCGTCAGGGTCTGGCTGAAGAGGAGCGATTCCGCGATTCCCAGGATCGCGGTCAACGGATTGTTGATTTCGTGGTTGAGCGCGATGGTCATCTGGCCCACCAGGGCCATGCGCTCCTTCCTGATCAACTCGTTCTCGAGGCCGACCGTCCTCGTCACGTCATCCGTGATACAGATGGCCCCCGGCAACCGGTCTTCCTCCGCCGCCAGCGGCACGAAGTTGACCAGGAAGTAGCTGACCGGGTTCGACCGCGGGTACGGCAGCTTCGCCCAGGTCACCATCTCGCCCGTTCGCAACACGCGCAAGTAGATGCTCTCCCACTCCTCGGGCGTGAAGATCGGGTACGTCTCGCTGATCGGGTTCCCGATGATCTCGAAGATCGACTTCTCGACGCCCAGCCGCTTGAACAACGCGGCTTGGTCCTTGTTGAAGAAGGTGGTGTTGAAATCGGCGTCGAGGACGATGACGCCAAGCTTCAGGTGGTTGAGCACCGCCTCGAGGTACCCTCGGGCACGGCTCTGGATCTCCTCGATCTTCAGGTGCTGGGAGATCTCGTCGAAGACGGCGACGTAGGTATCCAGGCGGGCGCGCGTCACGTGCACGTCGAACACCCGCCCATCGTCGGCGGCCGGCGACCACCGGCAGTCGCTCGTCCATCCAACGGTACGGAGCTTCGACACGGCGCGCGTGAGCGCGTTGTTCAGCGTGGGCGAGGACCGGACCGCCTCGGTCAACGCCTCGCAGTCCTCTCCGCGGCGGCGGAATAGCTCCGAGAACGCCTGGTTGGCAAAGCAGACGTCGAGCCGGGCCGATACGATGGCGATCGGCTTGGGCAGCGCCGCCAACAGGTCCTGCTCCACGATCACATCAGCCACCTTCATCCCGTCAGAGCGCCAAGGTGCCCGCCAGCTCGTGGTCGAGCTGCAGGTAGACGTCCTGGACGTCGGTCATCGTGATCTGGACGAGGTCCCACGCCTCGCGGTTGATCGCCGGCACGCGGTTGTCGCCCGGGTACCCGTATCCCCGCGCACGGCACATCACGTCCGCGAGGTGGATGATCGCCGTCCGATCCGCAAATTCGCGGCCCGCGAGAAACTCGGTGTGGTAGGCGATCGGGTATACGAGCTTGGCCGGAAGCCCCCAGCGCTTCAACAGCCACATGCCGATCTTGGAGTGCGTCACGCCCAGCACCTCGAGTTCGGCCTCGACCTGCAGGCAGTTGCGGGCATCGACGATCGCGCGAATCTCCCGATGCTCGTTGGGGAACCGTTGCGCGATCACGACCTTGCCCAGGTCGTGGAGGAGACCCGAGACGGCGATTTCCTCCGGGTTCGGCAGCTTCAGCCGATCTGCGAGGGCATTGGCCACCCTCGCAGTGGCCACCGAGTGCTCCCAGAGTCCAGAAAGGTGGCGATTCATCAGCTCGAGGATGTCGAGTACCGACGCGCTCAGGATCAGCGTCTTCACCACGTCGAATCCCAGCAGGACCATCGCCTGGGTAATCGTCGTGATCGGCGTCCTGATGCCGTAGAACCCGCTGTTCACCAGGCGCAGGACCTTCGCGGCCAGCACCTGGTCCTTCCCAATCTCGTGGCCCGCGACGGCCGCCGACATCGAGGGGCTGTCCATCATCCGACGCAGCTTGATCACCACGTCGGGAAGGGTGGAGATGTTGGTGGTGCCTTCCACCTTGGCGCGCAGTACGGTCTTGTCAATCACGGCCGTCCGTCGCTTCCTGCCGGATGCAACTGGCAACCACCGCCTTGATTTCCATCATCAACGCGTCGTGCTCGTGCCCGACGAACCGCTGCTCGAGTTCCTGGAGAACGACCTCGATGGACTTCGCGTCCGACGCGGCGCCCTCGAGCCACACGGTATCCACGCCAAGGTTCAAGAGACGGCCGATAATCTCAGCGGTAAGGACGGCGCCTGGCTGCACCATCACCATGCCGTTGCTGGCTGCCACGGGCCGCGCGACGATCTGCCCGGGCTCGACCTCGATAATCGGGACCTTCTTCATGCGGTTGGTCTGCCTAATTCGTTCAGTTGCGTCTCCATCGTTATCGGCACTCGTCGGCGGTTCCTGAAGCCGGATCCCGAAAGGAAAGCGAATTGAGATGGACGAGTTAGAACTCGATGCGAATACCGGCGACAGGGGTCAGCCCCCATTGCAGGACCGCCTGCGACTGCTTCAACGCCTTCGACCAGTCGTACATATAGATGTTGTCGCGATCGTAGACGTTGTCCACCTCGAGAAAGCCGGTGATCGCCGTCCGCTTGACCGTGAACACCCGCTCGACCCGCAGGTCGAGACGGTGATACGGCGCGTAGGTGGCCGCATTGGTCTGGGTGCGGTCGTAGCGACCCGCGTTCGCTTTGATCGACGCCTTCACGTCATACGGCGTGTAAGGACGGCCCGACGCGTATCGCCACAACGCCGAGGCACTCCACGGCCGCGAGCCGTGCCAGACGAGCCAGAGGCGGCCCTGGTGCCGGATATCATAGTCAGCTCGAATCCACCGATTTTCGAGGTTGTATTCCTGGACGTCCCAGTAGGAATAGCCAACGGCGGCGGTCAGGGCGCGTGGCAGGCGCTGGGAGAGAGAAACATCCAGGCCGTTCGCATGCACCAGCCCTGACGGCACCAACCGGCCGACCAGCGGCGACTCGAAATCGGCCCCGGCACCGATCAGCACCCGGGAGGGCACGCTCGGATCGATCGGGTAGCCGTTGTAGCGCTTCGCGAACCCTTCCACCGTGACCTGGGCGCCGCGCCACGCCTTCCCCTCGACTCCTGCAGTGAACTGAAGGC
Organism: Acidobacteriota bacterium; assembly: GCA_025363775.1. Taxonomy (GTDB): domain Bacteria; phylum Acidobacteriota; class Vicinamibacteria; order Vicinamibacterales; family Fen-181; genus FEN-299. The sequence goes on from JANYLG010000010.1 coordinate 3,079, forward strand.
AGCGCACGGGGTCGAGCAGGCGATTCGCCACATTCGATCCGATCCAGAGATTCGGAATGTCCTGCCGGTACTCGCCCCAGCCGCCGGTCAGGCGCCAGCGGGAGCCCGGCCGGTATTCGATGCGCGCGCGCGGGCTGGCATACCAGGACGAGGTGACACCGGAACGATCGGCGCGGACGCCCAGCCCGACTTCCAGCGGGCCCTTGGCCCAGGACACATCGGCGTAGCCGGCCAAATCGGTCATCTCGTCCTGCCAGATGGAGTGAACCGCGGGCACGATGATGTTCCATTGGTTCCGATACGCTCCGTCCTGGACGTCGTAGCTCACCGACGACCACTTCACGGCCACGCCTCCCAGCACTCGCACGCCACGAAGCAGCGCGTGCTGGACCTCGGCGCGCGCGCGAAGAAAGTGCTCGATCGAGTGGTCAAAGAAGCTCGTCGTCGTCTCCTCTACCTCGCTCAGCCCCGCCTCGCTCGACGACCAGCTGACCGAGAGGCTCGTTTCAGTGCGCGGCGTCCAGGCGCTTCGCACGCTGACCCCGCCAAGGGCCAGTTTCTGCTCGCCCCGGATCGACTTGTTCGACGCGGTCGTCCAGTCCACGTCGAGGCCGTCCGACCCGCCCACGGCGAGAACATGCAGGCGATGGATGTCCGAGATTGGCACATCGACGTTCGCCACCATGTCCGTGTAGCTCGGCGTGGCACGGGAATCCCCGCGCGAGAACACGATCTCGAGGATGCTCCGGCGGGCAGAGACCAACCACGAGCCGCCCCGCCCCGGGAGCCGCCCCTCAAGGAGGCCGAGGACGCCTCCCGCGCTCACATCCGCCCGCCCGGTTACGCGGCTCGACGCGCCCGTCCGCGTGCTCACGTCGAGCAGGGCTGACGCGCGCTCACCGGACGCCACGGAGAAACCGCTCGTCGAAATCGACGCCCGGCCGATGACTGCGGAGGGAATCAGACTGAGGCCCCCGCCGGCGCTGCCCGGCCAGGCAAAGTGGCTCGCCGACGGCAGTTCGAACCCGTCCATGCGGACCGCGGTCTCGAACGCGCCGCCGCCACGCACGAGCAGGTCGTTCCGGTCGTCCTGCGAAGAGGCGATACCCGGGCGCAACTGCATGACCCGGAAGACATCGTCAAGGCCGCCGACAGCCGACGCAACCTGCAAGCCGGTGAGGACGGCCGTGCCGAGGGCGGGCGGAGGCGGTGCCGCCGGGGAGTCCGCCGTCGAACCTCTCACCTCAGTCGTCACGCCCAGGCCGTACTCCAGTTCCACCCGTGCCACCGTGCCTTCCTGCACGGTCACCGTCACCGGCGCGGACGCCACAAACCCCTCCAGCATGACCACGAGCCGATGGCGACCAGGTCGAACGTCGGAGAACTCGAATGTGCCGTCCGCCGCCGTCGTCACTTCGGTGGCGGCGTTATCGAGCAGAACGTGCGCGGAGCCGATGCCTGCCCGGGACTTGGGATCGACGACGCGGCCGAGAATTCGCGAGGCCGGGCCGGCGGGCTCCATATCACCCATCGCGAACGCCGGGCAGGTCCCGGTCAGGAGGGCGACAGCGGTCAATAGACAGGCAACCCCGTGCAGCATGAGTCGGGGTATTGTCGAAGCGTGGGGGACAGAAGTCAACCGAGGGACAGAACGGCGTGGAACAGGATGGCACGGCAGGGGCGAGGCGTCGGTCGCCCCTACTTCCCCGGCGCCGCGTTGCTGAACGAGAAGAACCCGGTCACGTTCTCCGCCAGCAACTGCGGGAACGGCTTGTCGAGGCTCGACCGGATGGCCACGTAGCACTCGTCGCACGCGTTGTGCGAAGTGAACTCCTTCACCATCTTCGCCTGGTCGTGCAGATCGTACCGCTTGAACTGCATCGAGCATGGCTGCAGCTTGCCGTCGCACGTCACCACCAGCCAGCGCAGGCCGGCCTTGCAGCCCGGCGCGCCGCCGGCCTCGAAGTAGCGCTGCGTGGCATCAAGCGTCGTCACCGAGTTGGTCACCCAGCGGCTGTCGATTCGCGTCTTGAGGCGGGCGAGCTCGCCACGCAGCGTCTCGAGCTGCCCGGGCGTCGTCAGGAAGTAGTCGCGACACCCCGTGCGCCGGGGCGAGTAGGCGCTGTAGTTGATGTTGACACCCCACTCCTTCGCCTTGTCCGCCGCGGCGTTGATGTGCTCGACGTTCTCCGAGGTAATGCAGTTATTGAGGCAGATGTTGTCGTACCCCAGCTTCGCTGCGGCCGGCACGACCTCGCTCAGGTGGTCGTACAGCCCGGCGTGGCCGCGGAAATCGTCGTGCCGCTCGTCGGGGAAATCGAGGCTCACGCTGAACTGATCGACGCCCGCCTGGCACAGTCCGACATACCGCTCGAGCGTCATGTGCGACCAGTTCGACACCAGGATGATGAACGGCAGGCCGTTCGGCCGCCGGATCGCCCGGACGACATCCGCGAGGTCCTCGCGCATCAGCGGTTCCCCGCCCGACACCTGGACGACAACCGGCCTGAGCTCCTGCATGTACCGGTTGTAATCGGTCGGCTTCATGTCCCGCGACGTGTCCCGAAGCCCCCCATGATCGCAGTGCTTGCAGAAGCAGGTGCACGAGTCAGTGACCTCGAACGAAACGACGATGGGGCGTTCGGCTCGCCAGTTGAGGGAACCCTGACGGATGATGCGGAGCGACTGTCCCAGCGGAACCTTGCGCATAGCGTCGCAATGTTACCAGACGACCTCGGTTCGCGCAAGCGAACGGATGGACGTAAACTCTCTGGAATCAATGATTTCAGAGCGATTCTCATCTGCCATGCCCGTTCAACCTCCCTCTCCGCCCGTTCGCCCCGTATCTGGACCGTTCAACCGGATTCCGGGCCATCGGATGTAAGATACCGTCCATGCCATCGTTCGACGTCACCTCGAAGGTCGATCTCCAGGAAGTGGACAACGCCGTCAATCAGGCCCGGAAAGAAGTGGCACAGCGGTACGACTTCAAGGGGTCCAAGGCGGCGATCGATTTCGACCGCACAGAGGGCACTCTCACCCTGACGGCCGACGACGAGTTCAAGCTGCAGGCGCTGTGGGAAGTGCTCGAGACGCGCATGGTCCGCCGGAAGGTGCCGCTGAAGAACGTGAAGCGGGGCGAAATCGAGCGCGGGGCGAGTGATACCGTCCGCCGCCTGATCACCCTGCAGCAGGGGATCCCCACCGAGGCGGGGCGCGACATCGCCAAGTTTCTCAAGGACCGGAAGCTCAGGAAAGTGCAGCCGGCCATCCAGGGCGATCAACTGCGAATCTCGTCGCCGTCGCGCGACGAGTTGCAGTCGGTGATGGCGTTGCTGAAGGAACAGGATTTCGGCGTCGAACTGCAGTTCGGGAACTACCGCGAATAGCCTGACCGAAAGCGGCCGGCCCCCGAGGAGTCAGCCATGGAGAGTCGTCGCAGGTTGAAACGTCGTCATCTTGTCTATTACCTGCAGGTCACTACCGGACAGGACCGACGCCTGGTCGGCCACGTGGTGGACATCACCCCCGATGGGGTGATGCTGATGACGGAACGTGAGATGCCGACCGGCCAGACCCTCCCCCTCCGCATGACCCTGCCCGGCGAACCGGGCGAGGACCTGGCGCTGGAGTTCGATGCGACGAGCCTGTGGTGCCGGCCCGACGTCAACCCCGACTTCTGGGACGTCGGCTTCAAGACGGAAGGGGTGTCGCTCAAGCAGGCGGGCATCATCGAGACGTTGATCGAGGACTATGGGTTCCGGGACTGACCACTCGAGCCACGCCTGCCAGTGATGGCCCCGGCTTTCGGCCCTGGGCTCCTGGCGATCCACTGACGACTGTCGGCCGTTCGCTGTCGGCGGGCGACCAGTCCGTCGCCCCTACGCCGCCCCTTCGGTGGCCGCGATGGACATGCTCGGTCCGACCCCTGCTCTCCGGGTGCGGGGGAAGCCGTGGCGCAGACAATGGAACACGTTGAATCAGCCCCGGCGTCGTCGACCCGTCGCTGGCGCCACGGCAAGAATCGGTACGACATGGCCGAGTTGGCCGGGGCTTTCGGTGATCTCGGCACGCTCATCCCCTTCGTTGTCGGCTACATCACGGTCGTGAAAATCGACGCGCTTGGTATCCTCTTCATGTTCGGCATCTCCGCCATGGTGGCGGGCTGGTACTACAAGACCCCGATCCCGGTGCAACCGATGAAGGCCATCGGCGGCGCCGCCATCGCCGCAGGCGGAGCCATCAGCCCAGGCGTCGTGTGCGGGGCTGGCCTCTTCACGGGCGTGTTTTGGCTTGTCGCGGGCGCCACGGGGACGGTGAACGTCGTGACAAGACTGGCGACCAAGCCCGTCATGCATGGCATTCTCCTTGGCCTGGGGTTGTCCTTCATGACCCAGGGCATCGTGATGATGCGCGCAACGCCGTGGCTGGCGGCCGTGGGCCTTGGGCTCACCTACGTCCTACTCACCCACCGGAAGAACCTGGCCATGTTCGCCCTCCTGCTCGTCGGCACCGCCGCCGCGTTGTGGATGGAGCCATCGCTGGACGCGTTCCTCGTGTCGCTGAGGCCAGCCGTCCGGCTGCCGCAACTCGCCCTCTCCGGCGTGACGTGGAACCAGTTCCTGGAGGGCAGCATCGTGTTGGCCCTCCCCCAAATTCCTCTCACGCTCGGCAATGCCCTGATCGCGGTGCGCGAAGAAAACAACCGGCTCTTCCCGGACCGCCCGGTGACGGTCCGTACGCTCGCCGTGTTCCAGGGTCTGATCAACCTTGCCGCGGCTCCACTTGGCGGCATTCCCATGTGTCACGGCGCTGGAGGGATGGCCGGCCACGTCCGCTTCGGAGCCCGCACCGGTGGCTCGCTCGTGATGCTCGGCTTCCTTCTCGTGATCCTGGCGTTGTTCTTCAGCCGTTCGGCCGGGATCCTCTTCGAGGCCTTTCCGAAGGCCATTCTCGGCGTCATCCTGTTCTTCGCCGGTGGCGAACTGGCGGTCACGATTCGCGAAATCGGCACCAAGCGGGATGACGTCTATGTGATGCTGGTGGTCGCGGCCTTCGCCATGTGGAACATGGGCGCGGCATTCCTTGCCGGCATCCTCCTCTACCAGGCGCTCCAACGAGGATGGGTTCGCCTGTAGGATCTCGTCGCCAGATCACCGCGCCGTGACGAGGCGCATGCAAGCCGGACAGCACGCCCGCACGCGAATGGGACCAAAGGTCGCCAGCGGGGGACCAGGCCGACGCCACACGGTCAGTGCCACTCCCACTCGATGAATCCAGGCGTGACGTCTGTCATCGCATTCACGATGAGCTCCGCCAATCCGCCGTACAGGATCGTGTTCTTCTCCCAGAGATCGTAGTACGCCAACATGTCCCTGAATTGCCCCTTGCAGTTGCTGCAAGGCGCGCAGAGGTACTTGGGAATCGCGGGATCGAGACAGTCGCCGAAGGCATTGAGGATCTGCTCGAGCTTTTTGCGTCCCGCCACGTGGAAGCGCCAGTCGGAAAAGTTGTGCCCGCTCATGATGGCAAAGCCGCTGCCGCCCCCGCAGCAGTAGTTGTCGACGCCGTGCGGCGTCATCTCCCGGAATTTCGGGCAGATGGCCCGGACCACTTCGCGTTGCGGTTCCACGACGCCCATCAGCCGGACCATGTTGCACGGATCGTGCAACGTCACGGGGAAGTCGTTGCGTGTCGGGTCGAGCTTCAGGCGACCGCTCATCACGATGTCCCGCAACAGGGTCATCGAACTCTCGCGCGGAATATTGAGATCGCCCGTCAGCACGCGATCGGCAATGACCGAGAGTGCCTTGTGGGCATGTCCGCACTCGCCGAGAACGATTCTCCCGACCTTCAGCTTCTTGGCGGCCTCGGCGTGCTTGATGGCCACGCGCGCGAACTGCGCATCGTCGTACCAGAGGCCGTAGTTGATCGAGTCGTAGCCGGCAAGCTCGGACGACAGGGTCCACGAGATGCCGGCCGCATTCAGAATCAGGGCGAACGCGCCCGGGTTCTCGGGCCACGCCAGGATCTCGCCGGCATTGTGGATGAGCAGCACATCGGCGCCCTCGACGTCCCACGGCGTCTCGACCGTGATGCCGGTCCGCTCGGAGGTCTCCTCATCGATGAACTGGATGTTGTCTTTCACAACCTCGGCCGACATGCCCGTGGACGAACCGACTTTGAGCTGCAGCATCGAACCGGTGTCGTGGATCTCCTTGGGGGCGATCCCCATCTCCTGACTGAACACCTTCCGCAGTTCGTGCGCGACCAGGCCGTTGTCGGCACCAATCGGACAGGTCTGAGCGCAGCGTCGGCACAGATTGCAGCGGTACGCGAGCTCAATCAGCCGCGCGACCATTGGCCAGTTCACGTCGATGTCGCCGTGCTGCCACGCGGAGATCATCCCGCCATGCTTCACGCACTTGAAGTACAACCGGCGCATGATCTCGGACCGGTACGTCGGCCGGTAGAGCTCGTTGCGGCCGCTGGCTTCGAAGATATGGCAGGCGTCGGAGCAGGTCTGGCACTTCGCGCAGTGCTCCATGCTGAGCACGAGAGGCTGCAGGAACGTCCAGTTGTTCTCCTTGGTGAACAGCTTGTCGAGTCCGGAGAGGAACTTCCGTACGAGTTCGTCCTCTTCGGCCTTCGTGGCCGGCTTCGGGACGCTCACCGCGCACGTGTCGTCGAGCAGGCACTCGTACCGGTTCTTCGCCTGGTCGGTGAGCGGCGTCCAGGCGCGTTCCCCGGCCGGGTCGTCGAGCGGTGCCGGCAGAGGCATCAGGTCCTGGTTCTCGACGTGCGCGAGCGGCGTACCGTCGCGCCGCGACATGTCGGAGAGTTCGATCCTGTCCTTGTCCTTCATCGCTTCGGCCCTTTGGTGGGGTTCGTGGTCACAACGTCGGCCCACGTCCGTACACCGTCTGCTGTCACGTGCGGTGCCGCCCACGTCGGCCGGAACGTGAGGTACTCAGCCAGTGTCCGTTCGATCGATCCGCCTCGCCGGTTGACCCTGTCGTCCCATCGAACAGCATGATAGGTGAAATATTTCCCGACGAAGTGCGACATGTGGGTGAACGGGATATACGCCGCGAGCCAGGCCGACAGTAACAGCCCAGCGGTGAGCAACCAGGGCACCTGGATCGCGGTGTTCCAGGTCACGAGCCCAACCACGATGCCCAGCACGCTCGGCGCGCCGACAGGTCGGAGCGCGTAGCCTGCAGCCAGCAGCCCCAGCGCCACCATGAACAGTCCCAGATTGAAAAGGTCGCCAGGCGTTGTGTACGTCTTCAGGTCCTTGTCAGTCAGCCGACGGTGCAGCAGACCGGCGGCACCGACGAGCGTGAGCGCGAGGCCGGCAATCCCCGTCAGTCGATACAGCAGGTGGATCATCCCTCCCAGCGCCCCAGCCATCACCAGGGGAGTGAAGACCGTCGCCACCGCCGCGGCGAGCACGACCACGGCGGTGGCGATGAGCAGATAGAGCCCGAAGTGAAACGGGAAGGACCGCCACCACAAGCGGAGATTGAACTCCCGGAGGGCTTTCAGGAAGAGCATCTCGGCCGCCATGGCCGTCAGCTCTCCGCGCAGGTTGAAGTGCGCTGGACGGTTCCACCAGTTCGACTGCTCGAAGTACGAGCCGCCATGTGCCGCCCGGTCGGCCGCCTCGTGGGGAACCGGATAGAGTTCCCACCGGAGGTGCAGTGGGGCCCGCGCATATCCAATCGCACGGGCCACGGTCGCGACGAGGCCCACCACCGCCGACAGGCACAGCATGGCATACAACAGCGTGGTCATATGGCGGCTTCGTTGCTACTGCTTCCTGACGTCGCCAGTGGCGGCGCCGTGGAACTTGACCTCGACCAGCTCACTCATGAATGCACCTCGTCTGTGTCGGCCGCACGACATCCACCGGCGATCGCGGGTGGACGGCGACAGTCCTGCTCGTGTCCATCTTCCAGTCTCCAGGTCGAGCACTCCGAACACCGGCTCGCAACCGACCTTCGTCACACACCGTCCGCCACGTTCCGGGCCGGATCCATCCCCAGTGCGAAGGTCCGCGCGGCTCCAAGCAGACCGCGCGCCCACTCCGGCGTCGATGTCGCGTGCAGATGGGTGTAGGCCGCCCACACCTGGTGTACGACCATGGCATCGCGTCCGGCCACGCTGCCAACACCGCGGCCCACGACGCACGCGGTGGGCGGCGGCGATGCGGAGGGAACGAGTCGCGAATAGTGAAACTCATGTCCCCGCAGCACCAGCCCCACCGGAAAGAACGGGTTGGGGGTGTCAACCACCAACTCCGCGTAGCCATGCCCCTGGGGCCCCGCGCACAGCTCGACGTCGCACGGCAACACCCCCGCCATCGGACTCACACGGTCGCCCTGGCGGAGCGACCGCGCGAGCAGCATCAATCCCCCGCACTCGGCATAGATCGGCAAACCCGCCTGCGCGTGACACCGCAGGTCATCGAGGAACGTATGGTTGGCCGCGATGGCGGCCGCGTGCGTCTCGGGGAACCCGCCGCCAATATAGAGCGCATGCAGGCCAGCTGGCAGCCCGCGCGCCGTCAAGCTCGAGATCGGCACGGGCGTGGCGCCTGCGGCTTCCAGACACTCCAGGTTCTCGGGGTAGTAGAACGTGAATGCCGAATCCCGCAGGTACCCGATCCGGAGTCCGCCGCCATCCCCGGGCGTGGCGACTTGGTCAACGATCCAGCCCGCAGCAGGGGCGCGCCTGGCCAGATCCAGGATCGTCGGCATGGCCAGTCGCGCGCCGACCTGCTCCGCCAGGCGGCGCCCAAGATCGGCCAGTCCCCGACACTCCGGCGGCGGGACCAGGCCCAGGTGGCGGCTGTGGAGCAACGCGTCGCCGGGCAGCCGCGGCACGACCGCCACCACGGGCACCTGGCACCTGGATTCGACCGCGTCGCGGATGATCCGTTCGTGGCGGGACCCGCTCACCTGGTTCAGCACGACGCCCGCGATGCGCACCTCCGGGTCGAAGGTCTGGCACCCGAGCACGCAGGCGGCAAGCGTGCGCGTCACCTTCGTCGCGTTCACGACAAGCAGAATCGGCGCGTCGAGCGCCTTGGCGAGCTCGGCAGTGCTGTGGGTACCCTCGGCATCCGCGCCATCGTACAGCCCACGATTCCCTTCGACGACCGCGAGATCCGCGCCCGTTGCGTGGCGCGCGAACGCCTGCTGAACACCCGGGACACCCATCAGGTAGGTGTCGAGGTTGCGCGCGGGCGTGCCGGCCGCCCATGCCAGCCAGGCCGCATCGATGTAGTCGGGGCCCTTCTTGAACGCACGGGCGTCCAGACCGAGACCACGCGCCGCCTGCAACAACGCCAACGACACCAGCGTCTTGCCCGAGTCGCCCCCCAGGCCGGCCACGACCAGGCGTGGAGGTGCCGTCGACACGACTCCCAGCATTCCGGTTGTCACGAGGCGGCAACCTCCTCGCGCACCGATAGCGCGATCTTGTAGAACACGGTCACCATCAAAAACCCGAGCGCCCAGATCCCGAGCACGATGAGCACCTCGGGCACGCTGGGCACGTAGCTGGTCACCGCGCCCAGCGGCGACGGCACGAACCCGCCGACGATCAGGCCGAGGCCCTTGTCGATCCAGAGCGAGGCGAACACCATGGCGCACGTCACTGCCAGCCAGGACTCGCGGCGCCGCAGGGGCGGCACGAGCAACACCACGAGCGACGCCACCGCCAGCACCGATGAGGTCCACATCCAGGGCACAAGCGGCGCCTGGCCGTGGAGCCCCAGGTAGAGGTACTCGAAATGCTCGACGTGTTCCGGAATCTGGCTGTAGAGCGCTGTGAACAGTTCGAGAAGGATGAAGAACACATTCAAGAGCATGGCGTAGGTCACGATGACCGCCAGCTTCCGGACGGGCTCCCGACCAGCGTCGAACGAGGTCAACCGTCGCAGCCCGAGGCACAGCAAAATCAGCAGCGCCGGACCCGCCGCAAACGCTGATGCCAGGAATCGCGGCGCCAGGATCGCCGTCAGCCAGAACGACCGGCCCGGCAGGCCGTTGTAGAGAAAGGCTGTGATCGTGTGAATGCTGACGGCCCAGGGGATCGACAGGATGATGAGGGGCCTGACCCACCTGGGCGGCGCCATGCGCTTGCGCTCGGCGCCAAGCGTGACGAGGGCAATGATGGCGTTCAGCCCGAGGTAGCCGCCAAGCGACACCATGTCCCAGAACATCATGGAGCTGGGCGTCGCGTACAATATGACGTTGAACACCCGCATGGGCTGGCCCATGTCCACGAAGATGAACAGCATGGACATCGTCACGGCGGATATCGCGAGGAACTCGCCGAGGATCGTGATCCGGCCGAAGGCCTTGAAGTCGTGGAGGTAGTACGGCAGGACCACCATCACGGCCGACGCCGCGACGCCTACGAGGAAGGTGAACTGGGCGATATAGAGGCCCCAGGTCACATCCCGGCTCAGGCCGGTCATCACCAGCCCGACACTCAGTTGCCGCAGGTAGGCGAGAAACGCCAGCCCCATGATGACGAGGAGGCCGAGCACCCAAGCCCAGTATCGCCGACTGCCAACAACCGCCTTCTCGAACATGAACATGGGCGTTCCTCAGACGATGTAGTAGATCGCGGGCCGCGTGCCCAACTCGGGCTTCCGCCTGAGTGTGAAGTGGGACCGAAGCAGCGACCGGACGTCGGACTCCGGATCGTTCAGGTTGCCGAAGACGAGGGCCTTGGCGTGGCAGGCCGCGACGCAGGCCGGGGGCTCATCCCTGGCGATCCGCTCCTCGCAGAACGTGCACTTCTCCACCACGCCCTTGGACCTGGTCGGGAAGTCTGGCGTGATCTGCGCGATGGAGGGACGCGGGTCGCTCCAGTTGAAACTGCGCGAGCCGTAGGGACAGGCGGCCACACAGTACCGGCAGCCGATGCAACGGTGCCAGTCCATCATGACAATGCCGTCGCTTCGCTTCCAGGTTGCCTGCGTCGGGCACACGCGCACGCACGGCGGATTGTCACAGTGGTTGCACAGCACCATCACCGGCTTGTCGCGCAGCGCGTCGGGCGGATAGTCGGTCTGGAGCGACGGGAAGGCATGTTCGAAACTCTCCTTCCAGATCCACTTCACCTCGTGAGCCCGGTTATCGATGGCGGGCACGTTGTGCGTGCGGTGGCAGGCATCCAGACACGCCGTGCAGTCACCCGCCTCGAGGCACTTCTTCGGGTCGATGACCATGGCCCACCGGGTGCCCGCCGGTGTCGACGCCGGTTCGTGGGGCGGCTGCAGCGCGAACGCGTCGATCGCCGCCTTGCCAGTGAGGCCGAGCGCCGAGAGGCCTGCGGCCCCGAGGAACGCACGTCTGCTGAAGCTCATGTGCCACTCCCTTTGATCGACGCCGGGTCAACATGGCACTCCCAGCAGTACGGCGTCACGCCGGCGTAGGTGTGACACCGGTCGCAGAACTCTGCTTTGTTCGCGTGGCACCGGAGGCACGTGCCCGAAAGGCTCGCCTTGTACGACTTGCCATCAGGTGCGATCCAGGTGCGGACGTTCCGGCGGACCACATCGTCACGCCACGTCAGGAGGAGTTTCATGTGCGACGCCCGCATGTACTCCACCGGCATCACACAGGTCTTCTCCGTCTCCGGCAACTTCGGTTCGGGCCCTCGCGACGTCGTCCCGGCCGCCCTGGCGTACCAGATCGGGAAGGTGAGCACGACGAAGAAGACGATCAGGGCTGCGATGATGGCGTGGCGGTCACGCATGGGCACGATCCTCCTTCGCGCTGGCGAACGGCTCTCCGCGCAGGTCGGTCGTGCGATCGCGCTCGCCCTTCATGAGCAGGGCGTTGCCGACGAACTCGTGGACCCCGGCCACATCGACGCCGGGAGACCAGTACTCGAGCAGCGGCGGCAAGGTGGCCTTGTCGATCGCACAGATACAGGCGAGCACGTTGACGCCATGTTTGTCTCGCACGTAGCGCACCGCGTTAGCACGGGGGAATCCGCCGCGCAGCCGCATCTCCAGATTCTCGTCGGTGCCAAGACCAGAACCGCTGCCGCAGCAGAAGGTCTGCTCGCGAATGGTGTTCTCCGGCATCTCGTGGAACGTGCGGCACGTGTTCCGGATGATGTACCGCGGCTCCTCGATGAGTCCCATCGCCCGCGCGGGGTTGCAGGAATCGTGGAAGGTCACGTTCCAGTGGTCATTGCGCGAGACGTCCAATTTGAGACGACCATGACGGATCAGGTCCGCTGTGAACTCGCAGATGTGCACCATCCGGGTGGAGGCCGCATGGTCGAACCGCGTGTGCGTGATGGGCGAGACCGGCACCTCGAGGAAGTCGGCCGGACCGTTCATCGTGTCCATGTACTGGTGCATCACCCGCCACATGTGGCCGCACTCGCCGCCGATGATCCACTTCACGCCCAGCCGCTTCGCTTCGGCGTAGATCTTCGCGTTCAGCCGCTTGATCATCTCGTGCGACGTGAACAGTCCGAAGTTGCCGCCCTCCGACGCGAACGCGCTCAAGGTGTAGTCGAGTCCGATCTCGTGGAAGAGCGCCAGATAGCCGAGCAGGGTGTAGTAGTGCGGCGTGCCGAAGTAGTCGGCAGAGGGCATCACGAAGAGGACCTCGGCGCCCTTGCGGTTGATCGGGGCTTCGACGCGGACCCCCGTAATCTCCTCGAGTTCATCGACAGCGAAGTCGATGCTGTCCTTGAAGCCGTGCGGCTGGATTCCGAGGTGGTTCCCCGTCCTGAAGCAGTTGGCAGCCGGCTCGATCACCCAGTTGATGTTGCAGCCGACCAGGGTCAGCAGTTCCCGCCCGATCATCGTGATTTCCGCCGTGTCGATGCCATAGGGGCAGAACACGGAACAGCGCCGACACTCGGTGCATTGGTAGAAGTAGTAGAACCACTCCTTCAGCACGTCCTCGGTCAGGTCGCGTGCGCCCACGGTGGATCCCAGCAGCCGCCCGGCGAGCGTGAAGTACCGCCGATAGACCGACCGGATGAGCTCGGCCCTCAGCACCGGCATGTTCTTCGGATCACCCGATCCGAGGTAGAAGTGGCACTTGTCGGCGCACGCGCCGCAGCGCACGCAGATGTCCATGAACAGGCGGAACGATCGGTACCGGTCGAGCCGCTCCTTCATCCCCGCGAGGATGATGTCCTTCCAGTCCGGCGGCAGCTTCCAGTCCTGGTCGAAGGGCTGCCACTGGCGCGGGTTTGGCAGGCCGAGATACGTGAGGTTTTTCGGCGCCGCGCTGTAGCAGTACGTTCCCTTTCGGAATTCCACATGCGGATCGAGCCAGCTCTTCCCCTTCGGTCGGTAATCGACCTGGGTCAGCTGTTCCGGGCTCGGCGTCTGGTCAGCCATGAAGCTATTCCCTCTCGACGGGAAGTCCGGCGGCCTCGAGCTTGTCGCGAAACTCGTCTTCCCATTCTTCGTAGGTGTGGACCTTCACCGGGGGATTCCACGGGTTCACGTGCCGGCGCATCCGGCTGGTGTTCGCCAGGTTCCGGGTTGGGCTCAGGAACACGCCCGCCATGTGCATCAGCTTGCTGAAGGGGAAGTACGCGAGGAGCACGCTCAGCAGGAACAGATGGACGAAGAACAGCGGGCTGACATGTGCCGGCACCACCGGCGCGAAGGTCACGAGCCCGAGCGTGAGCTGTTTGATCGCGACGATATCCGGGCGCACGTAGTACCGCATGAGGACGCCCGTGGCGACCAGCCCCAACAGCAGGTGCAGCGCGAAGTAGTCCTGGAAGAGCGACAGGTAGCGAACCTGCGGGTCGCTCGAGCGCCGCACGAGCAGGTAGCCGAGCGCGGCCAGCAGCGCGATGTCCGCTGCGTACACCACGGGAGCGCCGACCTGGAAGAACCCGTCCACCGCGGCGAGGACGCCGACCAGCGCGGGTGCCGGCTCCAGGAAGAACCGCAGGTGGCGCAGCAACACGACCAGGAACGACCAGTGGAAGGCCAGGGCCGCGAGCCACAGCCACTTCTGCTCGCCGTACACCAGCCGCGCCGCCCGGGGGAACCCTTCCGGTGCGGCCGCGGGGGTTCCGTGTCCCTGCGCAACGGGCTCGGTCGTGATCGCCCCTCGGGTGTTGCGGAACAGCGACCGGAAGAGCAGCACCTCGAGCGCCATGCGGACGACCACGCCGGATCGCGTCCAGGGACACTCGATCCAACTGGCCTTGATCCAGGGCAGCGACCGCTGTTGCCCGCAGGTCGTCGGGATTCTGAACGGCACGGGGGTGCGGGCCCAGCCGACCACCCGGGTCGCGACACCCACGAGGAAGATGCCGGCGGCAAGACCGGGCACCGCAAGACCGAAGACGGGGCGCAACAGCGCCAGTGCTCCACCCACCCAGGCGACTCCCGCCAGTAACAGGACGACAACGAGCGACGACAACGCGTTCATGGAATTTCGCCTCGGGGGGCTGAGCGCGGCGCGCCGCCCCTGGCAGCGGCGCGTGCCTCCGCCCGGGCTTGCGCGCGTTCGAGCACGAAGACACGTCGGCGCGCCGCGCGTGCGCCAATCGCGTGAATCTCCTCGTGGCACCGGTCGAGCAGATCAGCCGCGATGAGGACCATCTCATCGATACGTGTGCCAAGGACGTCGAGCGCCCCTGGTCCGATGCCTTGGCTCCCCCTCTCGGCCACGCGATCCGCAGCGCACCGTGCCAGCGCCACGAATCCGACGGCGTCGGCCGACGAAAAGTCCTGCACGGCGCGGAGATGAATGACAGGGTCGAGCCACGCGGTCACCCGCGCCCGATCGAAGCCGCCGAACAGTTCCACGGTCAGCCCCCTGAGCGAGACATCGAGCGTGTGGCCGACCGGGTTACGAAACGGATCCGGTTCCTCGCGCAGGAAACGACTGGTCTGCTCGGGATACGTCCCGAGCGTACACGCCAGCCACTCCTCGAGGAACCGATCCCGCGTTGCCGCCGACACCGTTGTCAGAGCCATGACGCCCTTGTGTCTTTACGCCGATCAGTCGGCGTGAGGCTCACCACATCTCTACACGCATCCGGTCGGCTTCGGCAGTCCTGCCAGCTTGCAGGCGCCCTTGGCCGGACCCGACGGGAACAGCGCGTAGATCTCGTTCAGCTTGAAGCCCGTCTCCTTGCAGAGCTTCCGGATCATCGGCGCAATGCCGAACTGGAGGTAGTAGGTGCGCAGGTAGTTGATCACCTTCCAGTGGGCCTCGGTCAGCTCAGAGACGCCCTCGGTTGGCGCGAAGTCCAGCGCCGCACGTTCGTTCCAGACCTCCGGGTTCTCCAGAAAGCCGTCTTCGTCCACGAGGTAGGTATTCCCGGACAGTTCGATGTTTGGCACGGTCGTTCCTTTCGGTTGTCGACTTGCCGCCCTGCCCGATCGTCACGGAACGCGAGCGGCTCATCTTGGGCACGGTGCTACACCATGTCGATGTAGCCGCAGGGGCACTCCTCTGCGCACTTCTTACACCCGTTGCACACTTCGAGCTTGATCTTGTAGTGCTGGCCCTTCGGTAGCTTCACGAAACCGCTGTTGGTGCAGTACATCCAGCAGGTTTCGCAATCCATGCACAGGCCGCACGACATGCAGCGCTTGGCCTCGTCAAGGGCGTCGGCTTCGGAAAGGCCGAATTCGATCTCGGTGTCGGGACCGCGATCGCCGACGGACACGTGTGTTCGCTCGTGGCGGTCGCTGGGTTTGTGCCAGCCGATCTTCATCTTCTCCGGGGTCACTGGCGGGAGGGCCGGCGGTTTCCGGAGTGGCGTCCCGCGCAGTCGGGCGTCGATCGCCTCGGCGGCAAACCGGCCCTGTCCAATCGCGATACTGACCAGGCCCAGCGCCACGTCGTCGCCGCCGGCGAAGACATCAGATGTCGTGGTGGCGCCCCACTCGTCGATCTCGAGCCAGTCCTTGCCGGAGCGCAGACTGGCCACAGGTCCGAAGTCGGGCTCCTGGCTGATTGCGGCAATGATCGTGGTGGCCGGCAGATCGAATTCCGACCCGGCCCGAGGAACCGGCCGCGGCCGGCCCGACCGGTCTGGTTCTCCCAGATCCATGCGGATACACCGCATGCCAACGGCCGCGCCGTCGCGTACGAGGATCTCAACGGGAGCCGCGAGGAACTCGATCTGGACACCTTCTTCGAGGGCGCCTTCGATTTCGGGCTTGATCGCCGGCATCTCGGCGCGGGTCCGCCGGTAGAGCAGCGTGACATGCGCCCCGAGTCTCCGGCTGCCACGGGCGGCATCGATGGCCGTGTCACCACCGCCGATCACGATGACCCGGTCGCCCACCATCACGGCCTCGCCACTATTGACGTGATTCAGGAATTCGGTTCCGGTGAACACCCCGGAGGCCTCCTCCCCGGGCACGCCCAGTGTCAGTCCCTTGTGGGCGCCGATGCCCACGAAGATCGCCTTGTAGTCGGCGTGCAACTGGTCCAGCGTGATGTCCTTCCCGACGACGGCGTTGCACCGCAGGTCGACGCCCAGGTCGACCACCCGCTGAATCTCGGCATCGAGCACGGCCTCGGGCAGGCGATACCGAGGAATGCCGTAACGGAGCATCCCGCCGGGACGCGCAAACCCCTCGAACACGGTCACCTGGTACCCTCGACGCGCGAGTTGGTAGGCACAGGACAACCCGGCTGGACCGGCCCCCACCACCGCAATCGGCTCGTCGTATTGCGCGTCGGAGAGTTTTCGGACCTTCAGGCCCATGGCGATCCCGAAGTCGCCGACGAAGCGTTCGAGGGCGTTGATCGCAACGCCCCCCTCCTTCGCCGTCCGGTTGCATCCGTCCTCGCAAGGGTGGGGGCAGACGCGGCCGCAGACCGCCGGGAAAGGATTTCGGTCGGTAATGATCTCCCAGGCGAGGGCGTACGCCTGCTCCGGCGTTCGGCCGTAGGCCTCGGCCTGGGCGATCGTGGTGAGCCAGCCGCGGATGTCCGTACCGCCGGGACATGATCCACCGCACGGCGGCGCCTTCGGCACGTAGAGCGGGCGGAGCGGGCTGATGTCGCCCCCGGCCTGCCCGCCCGATTTGATGACCGGCTTCTTGACGGCCTTGAACAAACCCATGACCTATCTTCTTCCCCCTGAGGGCTCCGCCTAGGAGCGCGCTCACGCTGCCCGGACACGCTCCTACGCGTAGGGGTAGAGTCCGCGCTTGAAGTCTTCGAGTTGACCGAGCAGGCGATCGTGTTTCTGCTCGTCATCCAGCAGGTACGTGAGCAGATGACGGTGGATGAAGAGGCGGCAGTTCTTCCGCGCCTTCTCGGCCAGCACCAGCGTCTCTTTCTCGAGCGCCGCGTGCTCTTCCACCAGTTCCCAGATATCACCGAGTTCCTCGGGGGTCAGCGAGAACGCCTGTTTCTCGAGGCCGTCGAGCATCACCTGCTGCACGCGTCTGTGCATGACAGAGTCCTGCTGGATGATTTCCATCACCAGCCGGATGAACGGGTTGGTCGTCTTCGCCATGATCTTGGTCGTCTGGGCGACGGCCCCGTCCTCGATCTTCTGCCACTGTTTGAGAACGGCGATGAGATCGTCGCTGTTGTCGGCTGTCTTCTGTTTGAAGCTCATGATCCTCTCCCCCGGATGCACCAGGCCAGTCAACCGGCCCGATGCACCCGCGCAGGAATCGCGTTCGGCCGCCGCGGCGCCTAGTCGGGCGCCGAGGCCTCTTTGTGCGGCA
Organism: Acidobacteriota bacterium; assembly: GCA_025363775.1. Classification (GTDB taxonomy): domain Bacteria; phylum Acidobacteriota; class Vicinamibacteria; order Vicinamibacterales; family Fen-181; genus FEN-299. The sequence goes on from JANYLG010000010.1 coordinate 20,801, forward strand.
GGGTGATATAGCTGGCGCCGAAGTAGCTGTACACGCACCGGCTCGACTCCATCAGCAGCCGGATGGCGAGCTTGCAGTCGTCCTTGGTACAGTTGCCCTCGCCGTGTTTGGCGATCATCGCCTTGGTCAGGTCGCCGGCCTTCAGGTTCTTCTTGCCCTGCGTCTCGGCGACCATCTGATACATGTCCTCGGCCAGGACCTCGACCGTCACTGACATGGTCTCCTCCTAGAAGCGGATGTGGGTCGACCTCGCATAGGTCAGACCCGCGTGCTTGAAGTCGTCCAAATGGTACCGTGTAAACGGAATGCCAGTCAGTTCGAAGAAACGTGGCCAGCCAATCCGCTCGATCCACTCACCCATCCGTTCGTACTTCCGGGCGTGCGCGGCGTACACGTTGACGATATTGACGACCGCGTCCACCACCTCGGGCCAGCGAGGCGGGTTGTTCGGAAGGAAGGGGATCGCCAGTTTCGAGAACTTGGGGACGCTGCGCGCGTTACTCACCTTGCCACCCACCCAGATGGAGATGCCGTCGTTCTCGGGGTCGTTGAGGGGCATCGACGGGCAGACCGTGTAGCAGTTGCCGCAGTACATGCACTGATCCTCCACAACCTCCACGGACGGCTTGTCGTTGACCGTCGCCGGCCGGATCGCGCCGGTCGGGCAGGACGCGATGAGAGTGGGGATCTCGCACGTCTTTGGCAGCGTCTGATGGTTGACCTTCGGCGGCCGCCGATGGATGCCGAGGATCGCGATATCGGAGCAGTGCACGGCGCCGCACATGTTGAGGCAGCAGGCGAGCGCGATCCGCAGCTTTCCCGGAAGGTTCTCGTGGGTGAACCGATCGTATAGCACGTCCATCACGGCCTTGACAATGCCCGACGCATCCGTGGCCGACGAATGGCAGTGCACCCAGCCCTGGGTGTGGACGATGTTACTGATGGCGTTGTTGGTGCCGCCGACCGGGAAGCCGAGCTCGAGCAACGCGTGCTCGAGCGGCTCGATCTTGTTTCGGTCCGAGAGCAGGAACTCCACGTTGTTGCGGCTCGTAAAACGCAAGTGCCCGTCGCTGAACCGATCCGCGAGATCCGCGAACCGCCGCAGGGTCTGCACGCTCAAGAGCCGCGGCGAGCCGGCCCGCACCGTGTAGATCCGGTCGCCCGACTCGGCCACGTGGCAGTACACGCCTGGCGCGATCGACTCGTGGAATTTCCACTGGCCGTAGTTCTTCTTGATGATCGGCGGGAGGAACTTTTCGTAGTGCGGGGGGCCGATATCCGTAATCCGGTTGACAGGTGCTGTCGTCATCGTCATTTACTCCTCGAAGGTGTCAGGCTGATCAGTGCCCGTCCTCGTCTTTCTGAAAGAAGATGTACGGATTGTCGCGCGGCGCCGTCACCATCTCCGGCGCAGGGTCCAGCCCAATCGCGTCGAGGAAGTTCGCCAGCCCGACACGCTGGATCAACTCGCCGATCCGCTCGCGGTTCTTGCCGTTTTCGTCCCAGAACTCCCAGACCCGCTTGATCAGTTCCTTCATCGTGTCTGCCAGTTCGTCGGCCGGCACGAAGGGCACCAGCACCGACGACAGCAGGGCACCCTGGACGATGGGCGCCTTCGCGCCAATGAGAATCGTGGCACCTCGCTCCTTGCCAGGTCGCAGCGCCTTGGGCATGACGTTGATGCAGTGCATGCACCGGACACATTCCCGATTCGCGATCGTCAGCGTGGCGCCGTCCCACTCCATGCACCGTGTCGGGCAGCGGTCGCAGACGTCCTTCTGGATGTTCAGGCCCGCGGCCGCGTACTCGGCAACCGCCGCGGCGTCCTGCTGGATGTCGTCCTTCCACATGCCGATGATCGAGAGGTCCGAACGCGCAATCGACGAGACGCAGTCGTTCGGGCAGCCGGAACACTTGATCTTGAACTTGTAGGGAAACGGCGGGCGATGCATCTCATCCTGGTACGTCCGCGTCATATCGTCGCAGATGGCCATCGTGTCGTAGCACGCCCACTCGCAGCGCGCCTGTCCGACGCAGCAGGACGGAGTGCGCAAGCAGGAACCCGACCCGCCGAGATCGAAGCCGGCCTCGGTGAGCTCCTTGAAGATCGGTTCCAGGCTCTCGGTCCTCGTGCCGAGGAACACGATATCGCCGGTCGACCCGTGCATGTTGGTCAAGCCCGACCCGTGCCGCTCCCAGATGTCGCAGAGCGTCCGAATCGCGTCGCTCGTGTAGAACCAGCCGGCGGGTTGATTGACGC
>JANYLG010000152.1 GCA_025363775.1 Acidobacteriota bacterium
CGACAGCAGGCGCCCGCGATCGAGCTCGACCACGCGGGTCGAGACCCGGTCCAGGAACGCACGGTCGTGGGTAACGAACAGTACCGCGCCCTTGTGCTCGACCAGCATGTCTTCGAGCCAGGCGATCGACTCGATGTCGAGGTGGTTGGTCGGCTCGTCCATCAGCAGGACGTCGGGCTTACCGAGCAGCGCCCGCGCCATCGCCACACGCATCTTCCACCCGCCCGACAGCGCCCCCACATCCCCGTCGATCCGCTCGTCGTCGAAGCCGAGACCATGGAGGACCTCGCGCGACTGCGCCTCCAGCGCGTACCCGCCGAGATGGTCGTACTCTTCCTGCACCTCGCCGAAGCGCGCCAGGACCACGTCGAGGTGGCCGCCGTCATCCGGATCCGACATGGCGTGCTGCAGCGCCTCGAGTTCGTGGTGGAGAGCGCCGACCCGGCCGCAGCCGGCAATCGTCTCGTCGAGGACCGAGCGCCCGGACATTTCCTCGACGTCCTGACGGAAGTAGCCGATCGTCAGTCGCTTGGGCACCGATACATCGCCCTCGTCGGGCGACTCTTCCCGGACGATCATCCTGAACAGGGTGGTCTTGCCCGACCCATTTGGCCCGACCAGGCCAACGCGTTCACCGGGATTCAGCTGGAACGAGGCCTCGACGAAGAGCACCTGCCGGCCGTACTGCTTGCTGATGCGTGAGAAGGCAATCATGAGGAGGACATAGAGTAACGTACGAAGTCTGCCGATGGTCCGCGATGGCGTCGCGCGATGGCGTCGCGCACGATCTTGAAATGTCGCGACGAAAATCGTGATACGAATCGGGCGTCACAGCCCATTTCCGGCCGACTATCGGCTGGCACGGGTCGTGCCGATAGTTCTAGCGAGGCGTGCCTCAGACCGCAACGACTTTGGCCCTTCAAGACATCTAGCGAGGCGTGCCTCAGACCGCCGAGCCTGGCGTGGCGGCCCCAAGGCACGCCCCGCTAGAACCAGAAACGCTGTTGGCTGGCCCCGCGACGCGCGGGGCGTAGACGTCTTGGACGGCCGGACGGAAGTGGAGAGAACGTGACTCATTCGCAACGACTTTGGCCGTTCAAGGCGTCTACGTGATGGCCAGACGTTTATCGGCGCTCATGCTCCCCCTGGTGACGGTCACCGTGCTCGCCAGCGGTTGTGGCTTCGACCGCAAGAGCACGCCGATTTCTCCCAGCCCCAGCCCCACTTCCAACCCGGGTTCGCCCCAAACGTCGTACGTCGGCACCTGGTCGTCTGCCGCCTCGACCATGGCGACTGCCGCTGACGCGTGCCGCAACATTCAGTGGAAGATCACGAACCAGACGACGACCTACATTGCGGGGGATTTCTCCGCCGTCTGCGGCGCCTTCACGATCACCGGCACCGGTTCCGGGCAGCTGAACGGGCAGGACGTCGCACTCGCCGTGAGCGGTTCGGTCTCGGGATCCGGCCTCCAGCAGTGCAGCTTTTCGCTCACTGGCAACGGCACAATCCAGGGCGACACGCTTCCGCTCGCCTACTCGGGCACCACCTGCCTGGGCACCGTGCGCGGAACGGAGACGCTGCGCCGCGGCGGGACGACGACGCCAGTGGTCATCAACGCGCCAACCCCGGTATCGCCGACGGGCAACGTCACCGTGTCGAGCACGCAGCCGACCCTCGTCGCCACCAACGGGACGCGGACGGGCCCGGCGGGCGCCATCACCTACCTTTTCCAGGTCACGCAGGATGTGGCGTTCTCGTCGAACGTGCTCGCCTGGTCGGTGCCAGAGCAGTCTGGCCAGACGTCGTTGACGGTGCCGCAGGCCCTTTCGGCCGGCGCCAGTTACTTCTGGCGGACGCGGGCATCCGATTCGTCGAACACCGGGCCGTGGTCCACAATCCAGGCGTTCTCGACGCCGTCCCCCTCGTCGCCACCACCGCCCTCGTCGTCGTTCGACTTGTCGAGAGCGGTGATCGTGGTGGGGCCGAAGAACTTCGCGACCTGGGCGGAGACGGCGCGGATCACCGCCATCTCGCAGGGCGGCGGGAGCCTCTGCATCGAGCACACGATGCTCGGCCGGTGGCCGCGGACAATGTTTTTCGACGATCCCAACACCCTCATCGAAGGGAATCAGTGGTACTTCGCGCTGATCAACGGGACGTGGTACGGCGGGGCCGGCGAGTGGGTTCGTCCGGGGCAGTCGTGCAAGGCCTTCGGCGGAGGGTCGGAGGAGTTCTACGATGTGAACCAGGAACCGCTGCACTCGTGGAACCCGAGGCCCGGCGACCTCGTGGGCATCGCGTCCAGCACGCCGGCGCGTGCGTGGCCGCAGATGCGGACCAGCGACGAGCGCACCAACGTGGAGATGGTGCGCTGGCAGTAGACATCCTGTAGGGGCGGCCGTCCGGTCGCCCCTGCAGCCGCCCTCCGGTCTGTCTGCCTTCCCGCCCTCCGCCCTCCGCCCTCTGCCGGTCTGCCGGTCTGTCTTCCCGCCTTCCCCTCCTGGTAGACTCCCGCCATTCCGACACCTCGAGAGACGCAGGTTCGTCCAGCCGGATCGATCCACATCGCCTAATGATCGCCGTGGGTCGCGCTGCCGATGCGGGCGAAGTTCCGGCCGCCGTCCTCACGGCCGACGTGGCGGCCATCAACGACGCGATGAAGTCGGTGCCTCGCCTCGTGATCGAGACGATCAAATGACGGAGGGGTCAGGGATCAGGGCGTTCCCTGATCCCTGATCCTGCTGGCCCCTACCGGTTCTCTGTTCCGCCGCGGGGACCCTCGGACGGCGCCGGCGCCGGGGGCACGTAGTTCCAGTTCAGCAGCGAATTGAAGATCATGTTGAACTCGCCGTGGTTCTGCCAGCGATAGATCGGGTTGTTCGCGAAGAGCATCACACGCCCCTTGCCGTTGCAGGCGTTCGGCACATCAACGGCCACCGCCTTCTGCCGCAACTGGTCGGCGCCGACCATCGCTCCGCTCAGCACCGAGGCGTCGCCCCCGGTGTAGCGGGCCAGCAGGTTGGCCTGGTCCGCGATGCCGACTCTCAGCGTGAAGCCCCCGACGTACTTGATTGCGACCGTCTTCTCCGAGTAGCCGTAAAACGTGGGATGGTCCGATCGCACGAGTTCCGCCTGCACGATCGGCCGCTGCGCGGTCACGCCGGTCATCGGCTCCGCATCCACCGTGTGCGCCCACCCGAACTCGATCGGGAACCGGCTCGAGGCGCCCGCGGTGATCAGCGTGCCGCCACCTTCGAGGAACTTCGCAAAGGCGTCCACGCCGTCCTGGCCGAATCCCCCCGACATGTCGGGCGTCTCGCCATACATCCCGAGGAACTGGTACTTGTCGCTCTTCTGGTAGGGCTGTGGCCGGGTCGAGGGCGCCTGGAACACCGCCTGCCGGTTGATGTTCTGCGCGGCCATCACGATGACGTCGTACTTGCCGCGGAGATCACCCTTTCTGACCTGCTCCTTGTAGATCAGATCGTAGGGTATGCCGAAGTTGTCGAACGTCAGGCGATACCACCCAAGGTCCTGCGTTGACGTCCACTGCGAGTAGATCGCGATGCGGGGGGCGGGGGCATCGTGCATCGGTGCGGCGGGCAGCGCGGAGAGCGACGCAGCGGTCAGCCCCAGTTCCTCGGCGGCCGCTCGGGCGTTGGGCGCAGGCGGCCCGGCGATCACAAACGATCCGGCCGGAAACTCCACGCCTTCCGCGGTAAAGCCCTTCTCCGCGATCTTCATCGGCATCGAGCGAAGCTTGTAGCGGAACGCGATCATGTTGTTCGAGCCGTAGTGCGCCACCGCCAGGCCCGCCGCGCCACTCCCGGCCACCTTCCCCTTCACCGTCACCTTCGTGACGGGCGTTGTCGGCACCTTCAACACGCCGGCGTCAGCAATCTCCTTCACCTCCACCGCCATCAGCAGCCCCATCGTCCAGCCGCTGTCGTCGTAGGTGGTGAGCCTGGTATCCGGGTAGACCTGTTTCTCGAGCAGGTTCTTCGCGAGGCGCCCATATGGCTGATCGCGCTTGATCACGTATGAGCCCGCGGGGTACGTCGCGTCGCCCAGCTTGAACTCGCCCGTGGCCTGACCGACCTCGATACCCTGGAGGCGGAGGATGCGCACCAGTTCCGCGGCACGCGTCATGTCTCGGTGCACGGGGATCACGAACCCGAAGGGCGCCCTGGTGCGGCCGTCCTCGATGGCATTCCTCGTCTTGACGTAGAAGTTCTCGACGATGGTGGACGGGAACTGGGAGGTGAGCTGCAGCGACGAGAGCACACCCGTCTGCATGTAGTTCGTGTTGGCCCGACGGCTGAACGACGCTGCCGCATTCAGAGGGACGGGGAGTCCGCGGTACCATTCGCGGTCCTGCGTGCCGCCGCGTCCTGTCGGCACCGGTGACGCTCCGCCGGGGCCGGGGCCGGGGCCGCCGCGCGGCGCGTCGCCCGTGCCGCCGGTCTGTACTGGGGCAGGCGGGGCGGCGGGCGCGCCAGGTGTGGTTCCGCGCGGCGTTGGCGTCGCTGCCGGCGCCACCGGGTCGCGCCCCGACTGCGTCTCGTACATCTTCATCAGCGCGTTGTGGTTGTAGGCCACCGACGCGTAGTAGCCGGGCGACCAGCCGTCCATGAACGCATGCGTGTAGACGCCAGGCATCCCCCACTTCGTCATCTGCGCAAGCTCCCAGTTCGAGAACCACGGCAGTTCGGCAAAGAGCAGGGGATCGAGGTTGGGGTTCTGCGGCGGGCCGCCGCTGTAAGTGTACATCAGCGCCATCGACTCGTGGAGGTCGTGCATGACCGGCGGATGCGCGGTGAAGAACCAGTCGGTCAGCGTACGGACCTGCACGAGCGAGAGGTTGATGTCGCGGTTGTTGTCGTGGAAGACATACTTGCCCCAGTACGGCACGGCCATCGACGCGCCTGGCCCGCCACGCTGCCCGGCCGTCGGACCGCCGCCCTGGCCGCCCGCCAGCGCGGCGCGTTCACCGCCACGGCCTGGCTCAGCCTTTCTCGTGGCATCGCCGGACGGCGGGGTTACCGTCGAGGGCGGTGTTGCCGGAACGACCGCCGTTTCCAGGCCCTGGTAGAACCAGTCCACGTAGCGGTCCCGCCCGTCCGCGTCGGCGACCGGCGTCACCGAGACATACACGTTGTTGCGAATCCGGGTGATGATCGGCGAGGTCTCGGTGGCGAGGCGGTAGACCAGCTCCATCAGCATCTCGGATGGGCCGGTCTCCCCGCTGTGCAGTCCGCCGATCACGTGGTAGTTCGGCTTGGTCGTCGAGATGAGCTGCCGAATCGTCGTCTCGGACAGGCCGCGCGGGTCGGCGATCTTCGCCAACTGGTCGCGGTTGGCCTGGAGCGCCTTCATGTTCTGCTCGGACGTCACCCAGACGACAACCATTTCGCGGCCTTCGTCCGAGCGGCCCACCGCTTCCACCTTGACGCGGGGCGTGGCGGCGGCCAGTGCCCGATAGTATTTCAGGATATCCGCGTGGTAGGTCAGCTTTCGAGGCGCGCCGATGTGGTAGCCGAGCACGTCTTTCGGCGTCGGCACGCCTTTCACGATCGGGAGGTGATCGACGAGGGGGCTGCCGTACTTCCCGTCGCCCGTCCACTCCTTGTAGAGCCTGGCGAACGCCTCATCCTGCGCCTGGCCTTGCCCCCTGGTGTCGATGGGCGGCTGCTGCGCCTGCGTCATCGCCACGGTCAGGACGAGCAGGGACGCGCCGAGCAGCAGCATCGACACACGTCGACGCGTGGTTCGTTCGACAGTCATATCGCTCCTGGTTCATGCGGGCAGCCGTCATCACCTGGCGGTGATGGCCTGTGCGATGGAATCCATGTCGGCCAGGCGGCCGGACTGATCCGCAATCGCCTGGGACAGGCTGCCCAGTGCGCCGAGGCGTGCGAACTCCGCCGGATCGATGGTGCCGGCGGCCGACATCACCTTCAGCAGGCGGGCCGGCACGCTGAGCGCCACGTCGCTCGCCCACACGCGCGACTGCGCGAGCATCAGCGGATCGTTCCCATGCACCGCCGCGCGGGCGAGTGCCACCGCGGTTTCGACCTCGGTCATCGCCGTGGCGAACTCGAACACGGCGTGCTGCTGGTGCGTCAGCCTGGCGCGGAACGCCGTGATCGTCGCGTCCGAGAGGAACCGCGCGGTCCGCGCGATCGCCGGGCCTCCCGCGTCCGGCCAGCCCTCCACCTCGGCTGCCATCGCGGAGTAGAAGCGGCCCTTGCTGCGGACGTTCTCGCGGATCCGGAACACGCCGATGATGTTCTGCTGGATCTCGGATGTGCCCTCGTAGATTGTCAGGATGCGGGCGTCGCGGCGGATCTTCTCGACCTCGTAGTCCACGCAGTACCCGTACCCGCCAAGCGCCTGCACCGCATCATCGGCCGCGATGTTGCCGACCTCGGTGGCGAACAGCTTGGCCACCGATCCTTCGACCTGCCGGTTCTGGCTGCCCGAATCGAGCAGGTCGGCGACGTACTCGATGTAGGCCTGCGCCGCGGCGAGGCGCACGCTGTTCGGCACGAGCAGTTTGTGCGTGAATCCCTGCTTCTCGCAGAGGTACGTGCCGAACTGCTTGCGCTCCTTGGAGAAGGCGATGGCCTTCTCGAGCGAGGAGAGGCCGGCGCCAAGGCCAAACGCCGCGACCATGAGGCGCGTGTAGCCGAACACTTCGTTCGCCTGTTTGAGTCCGTCGCCTTCCTTCTCGCCCACGATGTTCCCGGCGGGGATGACGACGTCCTGGAGCAGCACCTGCGCGGTGTCCGAGAGCCGGATGCCGTGCTTGATTTCGTGCTTGCCCGGGGTGAGCCCCGGTGTCTTGCGCTCGACGACGAAGAAGGTCGGGCCGTCTGGCGCCTTGGCCAGGATCGTGTAGAGGTCGGCGATCGATCCGTTGGAGATGAACTGCTTGACGCCGTTCAGCTTGTAGTGCGTCACGCGGCCGCTCGCGTCGGTGACCCGCTCGGCCACGGTCTTGAGGCTCTGCACGTTCGACCCGGCCTCGGGCTCGGTGACGCCGTAGGCCACGACCAGCCCCTCGTTCGCGACGCGCGGGAGCCACTTCGTCTTCTGCTCGTGCGTGCAGCCGACGCGGATCGGGTCGATGCCCAGCGCGACGGCCAGCATGGCGGTGGCCAGACCGAGATCGATCCTGGCGAATTCGCACGACAGCCGGTAGACATCGTACGCGCCGCCACCCATGCCGTCGTAGTCCGCAGGCAGGAAGACGAGGTGCAGCCCGACGTCGGGGCTGAGCATCGCCCGCACGACATCCTCCGGGCAGACGTCGCGTTCGTCCCACTTCAGACGTTTGTCGAGCGGCGCCTCGCGGCTGGTAAATTCCTTCAGCGTTTTGAGGATGAGTTCCAGGTCCCCGGCATCGAGGCGATTCAACTGCAACATGCCTGTCCTCGCGAACGTGACACAGGTCCAGACCACGCGCCGCCGGGGCGACCCTGTGGTTCAACATTCGGTTGTGTCGGGTGGAAGCGAGCCCGCCGGTCGCCACTCGATCCGACCGCAAGCCCGCTGATCTTGTTAACGTAGCACAGAACGCGCAGCCGTCGTCTCGGATCTCCTCGCTTCATGACCCTGGTTGCCCAGGCGCCTGGCGGGCACCGGAGGGCCGCCAGCCGACCTGAGGTAGCCGGTCACTCGCCCCGACGAGTCCTTCACAAAGCGGTACTCCACGTCTCCGCTCTTCGTGATGAACCCGATGGTCGACACGGGGAACATCTCGACCACCTCCTGGGCAAAGGGCTGCACGCTCAGATGATCGCCTACGCGATCGACCCTGACCAGGATGCCGTTCAACGCCTCGTACTCCCCCACCAACGCCTCGAGATCCGCCTTGGCTACCGCCACGATTGGCCTGGCGGGCGTCGTCTTGGGCACGACCTTCTCCGCCACGTCGTTCAATTTCCAGTCGTGAATGCGAACCCGGGTTCCACGGCCGATCGCGTCGGTCTCGAACGAGAACGTCCAGGTGACCACGCTCGTGCGGAAGACGCCTGGCCCCACGGGAACGAGTGTCATCGTGCCCAGGCCAGGGATCTGCGCTACGAGCGAGTCACCCTCGACCGCCATGGTGCATGTGCCGATATCGCTGCCTCGATAGGTCCCGACGAGCCCCTCCAGCGCGCTGACAGGCGTTTGGACCGGCACCAGGTCTGCGATCGGCTGCCCGAGTGCGATCGCCGCAACCCGGTGCGCGGTCGCTTGCAACGGAACCGCCATCGAGTACCGGTTTGACAGGATGGCGACGAACACATGATCGTCCGGCATCCGGACGACGTGAGAGAGGAAGCCGGTGGTGCCTCCCTGGTGTTCCTGGACGCGGTGGCCGGCGTATTCGCCGAGATCCCACCCGTAGCCGTAGCCGGTGGACGTGCCGTCCTTCAGTCGGTAGGGGGTGAACATGCGCCTGGTCGAGGCGCGCGACAGCACGCGATCGCCGTCGAGCGCCTCGTTCCACCGGGCGAGATCGTCAACCGTCGAGAGCCACCCGGCCGCGCCGTTGGGGTGGAACACGCGACCGCGCGGCTCGATCACGTTGAGCGGGCCGTCGGGTCGCTGGTCGTAGCCGGTCGCTCTCTCTGGAATGACGCGGCGCTGGTCCGCGTAGAACGTGTGGCGCATCCCGAGCGGGTCGAAGAAGGCCCGCTGCAGGAACTCGGCGTAGCCCTGTCCCGATGCCTGCTCGATGATGGCACCCAGCAGCGTGTAGCCCCAGTTGCTGTATGCCCACTTCTCCCCTGGCGCCGCGTCCGGCGGCAGGTCCTTCACCCAGTCGCCGATGACATCGATCACCTTCGCGTCCTGCACGGCGGCCGCGCGCAGGTCGGAGGTTTCCGCAAGCCCGCAGACGCCCGATGTGTGCGTCAGGAGATGCTCGATGGTGATCGTCGCGCCGCGCACGGGATAGGCCGGCAGGAAGCGACGAATGTCGTCCTGGAGCGAGAGCTTCCCCTGCTCGGCCAGCTCGAGGATACCGGCCGCCGTGAACGACTTGCTCAACGACGCAAGCGCCATCACCATGTCCGGGCGCATCGCGACGTGCAGTTCGACGTTGGCCAGCCCGTAGCCTTTCCTCAACAGCACGCGGCCGTCCCTGACGACGATGGCCGTCGCGCCGGGCTGGTCGGGACCGTAGACGGAGGCGAGCGTGGCGTCGATCGCCCGGGCCAGGCGGTCGGTGGAGGACGCATCCCCCTTTGCGGAGGTCCTGCTGCAGGCGAGCGCCAGCGCACACGCCGTCACCGGGACCAGAACAAGACAGGCTGAACGGTGAGTGATCGTCAAGGTTTTCCCTCGGCCACGGATTCTATCGCGACTGCTTCTGCGCGCCGGCTGCCACCTGCCTGCCTGACCTGGCACGGTTTCTAAGATAGAGGTGGCATGGCTAGAGCTAGCCGTGACATTATCAGACCCAATAGTGGCGTAATTATTTCTTGGAATGAAGCGATTAATGCTTCACATGGTTACACCAGCAGTGAACATCGTTGTTCGAACCGAGGCCTGCCATGGAACGAAACCCGCTCCGCGACTTCCTGGAGATTCCGTACGACAAGCTCGAAGAATTGAACCTGGAGGCCAAGCGCCAGCGACTGGAGCGAGTGCCGGCTGACCGCATCCGCGAGGAGCGGAAGAAATATTTGCAGGACGAGAGGCGGATCAAGGCGGTGACCGTCTGTTTCACCGACCTCGAGGGCCGCTTCCACATGCTCGACTACGACAAGAAATTCCTGCTGACGGCGGCCGACAACCTGACATTCGACGGTTCGTCGGTGCGCGGCTTCTCTCAACAGGCCGAGTCGGACCTGCGGCTGGCCGTGGACTGGACGGCGTTCTACTGGCTGCCGGCCGACGTGTTCGGCCCCGGCAAGGTCCTCGTCTTCGGCTTCGTGGAGGAACGGGACGGCAGGCCGTACGACGCCGACATGCGGACGCGGCTGAAGTTGTACGCCGAAGAACTCTACTCGCGGGACGGCACCGTCGCCCAGGCGTCGAACGAGATCGAGGGTTTCCTGTTCAAGGGCCGGGACGCCGAACGGCAGTTCCACGTGAACGGGCAGTTCGAGTTCCTCTCCACGGGCGGCTACTACCACTCGCTGCCTGGCGATGCCCTCCGCCGGTTCATCGATAACTCCGCCGAGGTCCAGCGGGCGCTCGGGTTCGCGAACGAGAAGGACCACCCGGAAGTGGCGCCCTCTCAGTTCGAGATGAACTACTCTTACGCCGAGGCGTGCGTCGCCGCCGACCAGGTGCAGTTGTACAAGCTGATTTGCCGCCAGGTGGCGCAGCAGATGGACATGACGGCGTCCTTTCTGCCAAAGCCGGTGACGGGCGTGAACGGCAGCGGCATGCACACCAACCTGTCGCTGGCCCGAGGCGGGTGCAACCTGTTCTGGGATTCCAGCGCCGAGGACAACCTGTCGGCGCTTGGCTGGGGTTTCATCGACCGCCTCCTGACCAGCGCGAACGACATCTGCCTGGTGCTCAACTCGAGCGTCAACGCCTACCGACGGCTCGATCCCCACTTCGAGGCGCCAAACCAGATCAAGGCGTCGGCGATCAACCGCGGCGCCATGGTGCGAATTCCGCTCGCCAACGAAAAGTCGGCGCGGATCGAGGTGCGGTCGATCGGCCCGGACGCAAACCCGTACATGACGATCTACACGCTGCTCAAGACCGGCCTCGAGGGGCCGCTGCCCAAGGAAGCGGACAAGGACCTCCGGCAGTCGCGCACGCGTTTCCTGCCCGACAACATCTACGACGCCATCCGGCTCTTCAAGTCGAGCCGCTTTGCGGGCGAGTTGCTGGGTGACTCGGTGCAGGAGAAGTTTGCCGAGGTGAAGCAGATGCAGGCGGACCGGTGCCCCAAGGCGCTCGGGGCGCTCATCAAGACCGCCGAAGTGCAGTTCCACCACGAGGTGACGAACCAGTACCTGTGGAACCGGTTCTGACATGGCGCTGATGTGGCGCGCGGCTTCTGTCGCTTTTCTGTTCTCGGTCGGCCTCTGGCCGGGTGCGGGTCGCGCTCTCGCGGCGGATACGCAGGTCAGGGGCCGTGTCCTCGACGCGACGACCTCGGCTCCGCTGGCCCGCGTGACGATCGCCGCCGGCGACCAGCAGGCCCAGACCGACGCCGACGGGCGCTTCGAGCTGCGGCTCGCGCCCGGCGAGTGGCGCGTCACCGTTGTCGCCTCCGGCTATCTCGAGTTCGAGGATCGCATCCGCCTGGCCGCCAACGAGGTTCGCACCCTCGAGATCCTGCTCGTCCACAGGAGAGCCTACGAAGAGCGCGTCGAGGTCGTCGCGCCGCGCCTGCCGGTCGAGCGCCCCGCGACCATCCCAATCGAGACGCGGCAGGTCCTCTCTGCCGCCGGCACTGGCGACAACATCTTCCACGTGCTGCAGACGATGCCCGGTGTGGTGGCGACCGAGGAGTTCGGCAGCCGCCTGTCGGTGCGCGGCGGGTCTCCGGACCAGAACCTCACCATTATGGACGGCGTCGAGATCCACAACCCGTATCGCTTGTTCGGCCTGACGAGCGCGTTCAACCCGGAGACGGTCCGCCGTTTCGAGCTCACGGCCGGTGGGTTCAGCGCGGCCTACGGCGACCGGTTGTCGTCCCTGCTCCTGGTGGAGAACCGCGGCGGCGACCAGACACGCCGCTTCAAGGCGTCCGGGGCGCTGAGCATGACCGACGGCAACATCGTGGCCGAAGGCCGGCTGCCGGGCGGGATCAACGGCTCGTGGATTGCCACCGCCAGGCGCACGTACTACGACCTTGTCGCCAACCGCATCGTCGGCACCGACCTGCCGTCGTTTTCCGACCTCCAGGCCAAGGGTGTGTGGGACGTCAGGCCCGGGCACCGCGTGTCGCTCTTCACCCTGGTCAGCCGCGAAGACACCGATGCGGCCTTCTCTGGCAGCGCGCCCGGCGAGCGGGGCGCGGTGGTCGCGAGGACGCGGAACGAGGTGGTGTCGGCGCGCTACGAAGCGCAGTTCGGGGCGCGCGGGACATCGACCACCACCGTGTCGTGGTATCGAAATACCGACAGGCTCGTGTTCGACGGTCGTGTCCGGCCGGAGAACCGGCGATCGAACACGCCGCTCGACAACGCCTCGCCGTTGACCGACATTGCCTTCGCCCGCGACCTCACCGTGAAGGACACGTCCGTTCGTCAGGAATTCGGGATAGTCGCGCCGGGCGGCCAGGTGATCGAAACCGGCTTCGAGGTGCACCGCCTCGACACGGGGCTGGACTGGGCCGCGTCGTTCGACCGCGACCTGGTGCAGGGCAACGGGTCGAGCATCCAGGGGGGCGCGGGCCTGCCCTCGAGCCTCAGTTCCCGGCGGCCGGCCACGCGGTCCGCCGCATGGATCCAGGACCGGTTGACGGTCGCACGTGGGCTGTCGATCGAGCCCGGCCTGCGATTCGACTACAGCACGTTCAACGCGCGCGGGTCGCTCTCGCCGCGAGTGGCCGCGACGTTGCGGCTGGATTCCACCGTGAGAGTGCGGGCATCCGGCGGACTGTTCTACCAGAGCCCGGGCTGGGAGAAGCTGCTGCAGTCGGACTACCTGGTTGATCTCACACCGGCAGGCGACGTCGGGTTGGCCAACGAACGGTCGGGGCACATCGTGTTATCGATGGAGAAGGACCTGGGCCCCGCGGTGCTGATGCGCGTCGAGGGCTACTACAAGACGTTCAGCGACCTGATCACCGGTCGGCTGGAAACGGAGGCGGAACGAGCCGTGCGCCTCAGCCAGTACGACTTTCCGGCCGAGTTGCAGTGGAGCGTGCCTCGCGAGCCTTTGATCACGAGCTCGCCGGGCAACGACGGAACGGGGCGCGCCTGCGGCATCGACCTGTTCGTGTCCCGATCCGCGCCCGTCGGGCGAACGGGAGTGACCGGCTGGGCCTCCTACACGCTCGGCTTCGCCAACCGGACGGCCTACGGCCGGACGTACCCGTTCGAGTACGACCGCAGGCACGCGCTGAGCATCGTGGGCAACTATCGCCTCGGCCCGCGGCTCGACGTCGGCGTGACCGCCCGCATCGCGTCCGGCTTTCCGCGAACACCGGTCATCGCTTTTCGGGTGGCGTCGGTGGCGGACACGCGGGGGCGCCTCGTACCCGCGCGCGATGCGGAGGGGCTGCTGGTCTACACGGTGGACAGCGGCGGGGTGGACAACCTGAACACCGCGCGCCTCCCGCTCTTCGCGCGGGTGGACATCCGGGTCACCTACCGCCCGCGCGGCGCCACAGGCCGATGGGAACTCTACGCGGACGTGATCAACGCGCTGAACCGGAAGAACGCCGGCGAGATCCGGACCGAACTCCAGTACGATCCGGCATCCGACCGGCCCGCGCTGATCGAAACGCGCGGTGGCGCGATCCCGCGCCTGCCGTCCATCGGCCTGCGGGTGCGGTTCGAGCCGTAGCCGTCGAGTCCGGCTCCCCGTCGTCACGATTGAAGCACGTCCCGATGAGGCCCCTGGAAGCTGGTGGATAGATCAGGCTCTCGACGTCAGGACCGCGTCCTCCCATCGATCAGCGAGAGCAGCGTGGGGACGAAGATGAGTGTGATCACGGTCGACACGGTCAACCCGCCGATCACCGCGATGGCCAGCGGTTTCTGCATTTCCGCGCCGGCGCCCAGCCCGAGCGCGAGGGGCAGCAACCCAAACAGCGTACAGAGCGTCGTCATCACGATCGGCCGCAACCGGATCACGCCGGCCTGGATCAGCGCCTCGGCCCGATCTGGCTGGTCTTTCGAGATGATGTCCGCGTAGTCCACCAGGATGATCCCGTTCTTCACGATCAGGCCGACGAGCAGGATCAGGCCCATGAACGACGACACGTTCAGGGGCGTCCCGGTGAGCAGCAGCAGTCCGAACGCGCCGACCAGGGACAGCGGCGCCGCCGACAGGATGACCAGCGCCGAGGTGAACCGCCGGAACTGCGCCACGAGCACGCCGAACACCAGTAGCACAGCCACGCCCATCACCATGACCAGCGACCGGAACGACGCCTGCTGGCTCTCGTACAACCCGCCAAGTTGCCAGGTGTAGCCGAGCGGCAGGGTCACCGACGCCATCATCGTCCGGATGTCGGCGGCGGCACTACCCATGCCGCGGCCTTCCAGCCGGGCGGTGATCGGCACCATCTGCTTGAGGTCCTCGCGGTGTAACTCGTCTTCGCCTTCGGCCGTGGACACATTGGCCGTGGCCGACAGCGGCACGATCGTGCCGGTGCCGTTGGTCAGCGGGAACTCACGCACCCAGTCGAAGTCGAACCGATATTTGTCGGGGAACCGCACGCGGACGTCCACGAGGCGGTCGCCGCGACGGAACGCCGTCGACACCTTTCCGAGCATTCCGGTGGCCAGTTGGCTCGACACCTGGTCCACGGTGAACCCTGCCTTGGCGGCGCGGGTCGGGTCCACGCGCACGTTCAGCTCGGGGTTCCCGCGCTGCGGCGCGACGATGTCCACGATCCCGTCGACCTTCTTCATCCGCTCTGCCACTCCCTCAGCCAGCTTCGAGAGCGTCGGCACGTCGTCGCCGAAGATCTTCAGCTCGATCGGTTCGGGGTTTCCCTCGAGATCGCCGAGCATGTCCTGGAGGAGCTGAACGAACTCGACGGTCATGCCCGGCAGGTCCTTCTCGAAGGTCCCGCGCAAGTCCCCGATCACCGCTTCGGAACTGCGCGATCTTGCCGACCGCGGCTTCAGCCGCACCACGATGTCGCCCCTGTTCTGGGGTGTGGCAAACATGCCGAGTTCCGCCCCTGTGCGACGCGCAAAGCCGAGCACTTCCGGCGTATCCGTCAGCACATGCTCCACGCGTTTCACCATGCGATCGGTTTCCGGAAGGGAGGTGCCGGTCGGCGTCCAGTAGTCGAGGACGAACCCGCCCTCGTCCATCTCGGGAAGGAACCCGGTTTCGAGGTTGTAGTAGAAGAGGACACCGACGCCGGCGAACGCGACCGTGACGAGCACCACCATCGCCGGCTGCTTCAGCGCCCGCCGCAGAATCGACTGGTAATGTTTTGACAGCCAGGGCATGGGCACCGCGTGATGTGCGCCTCCGGCGCCCTTCGGATCCCGCAGCCAGCGCGCCGCGGCGTTCGGGATGAACAGAAGCGCGTAGACCAGCGACAGCAGCACCGCGGCCGCCAGCGTCAGCGAGAGGGCAGCGAAGAACTGCCCCACGACGCCCTGCAGCAACCCGAGCGGCACGAATACGACCACCGTGGTGAGGGTCGATCCGGTGACCGCCGCGATCAGTTCCTGCGTGCCCTTTTCCGTGGCCACGGCCACGCTCTCGCCCGCGGCCCGGTGCCGATGGATGTTCTCGACGATGACAATCGCATCGTCGATGACGAGGCCTATGGCAATGGCCAGGCCTCCAAGGGACATCAGGTCGATCGTGCCCCCCGCCAGGCGCAGGATCCAGAACGTGCCCACCAGCGTGAGCGGCAGGGACGTGGCGGCGATGAGGGTGACGCGCCAGTCGCGGAGAAATGCGATCAGGACGAACACCGCGAGCAGGCCACCGATGATGATGGCGTCGCGCACGTTGTACACGGCGCTCTTCACGAACTCGGCCAGGTCGTAGACAACCTTCCACCTGACCGTCGGAGGCAGCGATGAGCGGTAGCCCTCGATCGCCGATCGTGCGCCATCGACCACGTTGATGATGTTGCCGTGGATCTGGCGCGCCACGCTGACCAGCGCCGCGGGCTGACCGTCGCCGCTGACGAGCGTGGTTTTGTCGATGACGCCCTCGCGCACCTCGGCCACGTCTCGCAGGTAGACCGGCGTCTGCTGCCGGAACGCGACGACGACGTTGCGCACATCGTCGAGGCTGATCAGTTCCGCGGTGGCGAGGACGAGGTACTGGCGATAGTCCTTGGCGAGGCGGCCAACCGAGTTGACCTGGTTCGTGGCCGCGAGCGCGGCGGCCACCTGGTCGATCGTCAGCTTGGCCGCGCTGAGGCGCTCGGGATCGACGAGGACCGAGATCTCCCGTTCCTCGCTCGCCAGCACTTCGACGTTGGCGACGCCTGGCACGCGGCTGAGCAGCGGCCTGACCTCGAATTCCGCCAGGTCGCGCAGGTCCCTGGTCGGGATGCGGCCGGTCAGATTGATCATGAAGATCGGGAAGAGCGACGGCGTCATCCGCTCGACTTGCAGCTCGGTGCCTGCCGGCAGCGAGGGCTTCACCTCGTCGACCTTGCCCTGCATGAGCTGCACGGCGTATCGCATGTCCGCGTCGGGGTTGAACAGCGCCGAGATCTCGGTGGCGCCGCGGATCGTCTTCGAGCGGACACGGCGCACGCCCAGAACCGCTCGCGCGGCTTCTTCGAGCGGGCGCGTCACCGCGAGCTGCATCAGCCGCGGCGAGAGGTCGCCCGACCTGGCGACGACGACGATGCGGGGAAACTCGACTTCGGGGTAGATGCTGCTCGGCAGGCTGAACATCGAGTAGAAGCCGGCCGCTGTCAGCAGTACCACGCCGAGCAGGATGGCGCGGGCGTTGCGCGAGCCGAAACGAGCGACGTTCATGATGCCTTCCCGAGTCGGGCCTTCTCGCCGAGGCCGTGGACCGCTGAGGTGAGAATCGTTTGCCCGTCGCTCACACCCGACAGCAGTTCGACCGCTTCCGAGGTCTCGATGCCGACCTTCACCGGGGTCCGCTGCGCGACTCCGCCGGTCACCACGTAGACGGCCGCCTCGCCTTCCTCGTTCTTCGAGACGGCGGACGGCGGTACGGTGAGCGAGCCTTTCCGTTCTTTGATGCCGACGCGCGCCCGCGCGTACATCCCCACTTTCAGCAGCCGCCCGGTGTTGGTGACGCGGATGCGCGCAAGGGCCGCATTGGTCGCGGGATCGACGGCCGGCGCGATGGCGATGACTTCGCCAGCGAAGACACGGTCGCCGTAGGCGTCGGACGCGATCTCCACTCTCTGCCCGACATGAACCGCAGCCAGGTGTTCCGAGGGCAGGTTGGCGGCGAGTTCGACCACGTCGAGATTCGCGACCTCGAGCAGCGGCTGGCCGGCCGTGCCGTCGACCTGTTCGCCGACGTTCACCAGGCGCTTGACGACGCTGCCGCCAATCGGGGAGGCGACCCTGGAGCGCGCGAGCTGGCGCTCGGCCGTGTCGAGCGCCGCCAGCGAGGTTTCGACGCCCGCCTCGGTCGTCGCCTGCTGCGCCCGCGCGTCTTCGACTTCCTTGCCGGCCGCGATGCCGCGCTTGAAAAGCCGGTCGGTGCGATCGAGATTCAGCTTCGCGTTCTCGAGCGCCGCTCTCGCCTGGCTGACGGCGGCCGCCGCCTGGCGCTTCTGATCCTCGAACGGCTGTGGATCGATGGCCGCGATCACCTGGCCGGCGGCTACCGTGTCGCCCTCGGCGACGTTCAGCATCACCACTCGACCAGGCACGAGGGCGCTGACACGGACATCCTGGTTGGGGACGGCGGTGACGGTGCCCCGGACCACGAGGCGCTCGACCAGGTCCTGCCGAGTCACCTTGCCCAGGTCGGCCGTGATCGTCGGAGTCTCACTGGCGGCACCTTCTTCCTGGGCCTGCTTCGCGCAGGACGTGAGCAGGAGGGCGACGCAGACGAGCGGCACGACGAAGGACGCCGGCCGCCGGCCAAGCGCGGCTCCGCCACCAGCGGGGCTACCGCCACGTCCAACGAAGAGAAGACGGCTATGCAATCGGTCCACCGATGACCTCCTCCAGGTCTGCGAGGGCACCCTGGAAATCCAGCAGCGCTTGCAGGTATTCGCGCCTGACGTCGCGCAGGCTGCGTTGGGCGTTGAGCAGGGACAGCACCGACGTGCGCCCCATCTTGTAGCTTTCTTCGGCCAGTGCAGCCAGTTCGGCTGCGACCGGGACGATCCGCTCCCTGTAGGCGTCCACCTGCTTGCGCAGCGCTTCGATGCGCGCGAGCACGCCGAACACCCGGCTCTCGACGGTGCGCAGTGCAGCGTCGCGCCTCGCCCGGATGTGCTCGATTGTCGCCTGCGACTGCGCGATCTCTCCCTGGTTCCGACTGAACAAGGGGACCGTCATGGCGATGCCGAGGCTCTTGCCGACCGCGAACTCATCGGGCGCATTCATCGGAAGGCCAAACGTGACCGTCGGGGTTGGGACACGTTCCGCGCGAAGGAGGCTCGAGCGCCGCCCCTCGATCGCCGCCTCGCGATCGGCCGCCAGCAGGTCGCCGTTCGACGAGGTGGCCAGCGCCATGGCGCGAGCGAAATCGGGGGCAGCCGCTGCCTCGTCCAGGGTCCCTGCGACCGCGACCGATTCACCCGGCGGCTGGTTCAGCACGGCGTTGAGATCGGCGAGCCACGAGACGCGGGTCGAGCGGGCGAGATCGACCTCGGCGAGCGCGCGCGCCAGGCCCAGATCCGCCTCCAGGACGTCCAGCCGCGGCGCGGCGCCTTCCTCGAACCGTGCCTGCGCCACCTGCCGTGCGCGCTCGGCGAGATCGAGCACCTCCCCGGCCAGACGCACCCGATCGTCGGCCGCGATGAGGCCATAGAACGTCTGGCGGAGGTTGCGACGCAGCGTGCGCATCTCGGCCCGCTCGTCGAGATCGGCCAGCGTGAGCTCCTCTTTCGCGAGCGCGATCCGCCGGCCGCGCTGGCCGCCGATTTCAATAGGCAGCCCGAAGGAGAGACTCTCGTGCGGCACATCCTGCGTGACCTCGAACGACAGTTCGGGGTTGGCCCACTGACGGGCGACGCGCACCTGTGCCTCTCGGATCGCCCGCTGGCGGCGCGCGGCCGCCAACCCGAGATTCCGCGACGCGGCGAGGTCGAGCGCGGCGCGAAACGTCAGCACCGCGCCCGAGGCCTGGGACTCCGGGCTTGCCGCGACCGACCCGACGCACAGCAGAACGGCCGCTGCCACCCGAATCGTTGCCTTGACCACCTGGATACTCCTTACTTCACCATCTCGTACACCATCACCTTGAACGACCCCGGCACCATCGTCGGTCGTCCCGGCTTGCCGTCAGCACCCGCGGTGCCTGGCTTGTATTGGGCGGCGGCCGCGTAGAGCCGGTGCGTGGCCGGATCGAGTGTCATCGTCCGGGTGCGCTCGGGGGTAGCCAGCTTCTGGACAACGGTCAGCTTGCCGGCATCGACCCTCGCCACGGTCAGCGTGCCGTCGCCGCTCGACGCAAAGGCGAAGCCGGTGCCGGGATCGAACGCGTTGGCGTCCACGCCAGGCCCGATCGGCACGTTGCCGAGCACCTTGCCATTCGTGCTGTCCATCATGACCATCATGCTATTTGAACAGCCGATGAACAGCCGGTGGTTCGCCAGGTCGATGGCGAGACCCGACGCTTCCTCGCCCGGCGCGATCGGCCAGGTGTTCACGATGGCGTGTGTCGCCGTGTCGATGACGACCACCGTATTCGTATCCTCGATGTTGGTGTAGATGCGGCCGGCCTTGACGTCCTCCACCGCGAACTCCGGTTTGCCCGGCAGCGTGATGGTGGCCTTCACCGCGCCCGTGGTCGCGTCGAAGACGGTTGCCGACTTGCCCGTGCCGTTGAACGTGTAGACCTCCTTGTGGACAGGCTCGTAGAGAATCGCGTCCGGGTTCTCGCCGGTCTCGACGCTCGACAGAATCTGCAGGGTCTTCAGATCGACGATCGCCGCCTTGTTCTCGCGCCCGTTGCTCGCAAAGCCACGGCCAAGACCTGGTGCGATCGCGAAGCCATGCACTCCGGGCGTGGGGCCGACTTCGCCGACGACCGCGTTCTTCTCCATGTCGATCACCACGACACGGGTGGCGTGGGCAACGTAGAGCCGCCTGGCCGCCGAATCGACCGAGGCGTAGTCCCATCCACCGTCTGTGCCGACAGGGATTTCCTTCAGGAGCCGATACGGTCCTTCCGCTGCCCCGAGGGGCGCGTGCCAGGCGATGACGCAGGCAACGAGCGCGACGAGTGCGAGCACGATCGACAGTTTCCTCATTTGTCCTTCCTCACCCTGAGTGGGCAGGACCGCCGGCGGCGATCCTGCCCGATGATCACCTGCTGGCGGTCCATGTTACGAGTGCCAGGTTGCCGTCCTTTACAAGCCCGATGCCTGGCGCATGGACCTTGTATTCCTCGTGCTTGACGATCTTTCCCCGATGCTGGTCCTGCTACTTCTTCTCCGGCGGCGGCGCGGGCACCAGCTTGCCATCCGGTGTGAAGGTCGCACTGGCCTTGGCAGCGCCCTCGAGCGCCATCTCGTACTGGATGGTGTCGCCCTTCATGAGCTTCTCCGCCTTGGTAATCGTGGCCTTCGGATACAGTCGCTTCAGCGCGGCGGCGACCGGCGCGGGCAGGTCAGCCGGTTTGATCTGTTCTTCGAACTCGACAACCGTGCCGTCGGGGTTGTAGATGATGTCCCGGTTCATGCCCTTGTCCACGCTCTCGACCTCGTACACCGTCTTGCCGCCCTCGGTTTCCTTTGCCGAGTTCTTGATCACGGCGTCGGGATACGACTTCTTGAACGCGGCTGTCACGGCCGCCGGTAACTGGACCTTCGCGGCCGGCTTCTTCGCCTCGGCCTTCTCGCCGTCTTCCTTCTCCTGTTTCGCCTCTTTCTTCACGACCGGCTTCTGCGTCGCCGGTTTCGTGGTGGCCTGCTGCGCGCCCACTGCGACGCCGAACGACACGACGATGGCGGCGACCGTTCCCCACGTCCAGACTCGGCTCATTGCTGCCTCCGTTCAACGACAGGCGGTATTGCCTGTGCTGTGCACACCTTCGGGTTCATCCCGCGCGATGTCCGTTCTCCTTCGACGACCGTTCCAGAACGGGAAGCACGATGCTGAACACGCTTCCCTGCCCCGGTGACGACTCCACCGTCAGACGACCTCCATTGGCTTCGACCGCCCAGCGCGCGATCGAAAGGCCGAGACCGGCTCCGCCGGCCGCCCGCGACCGCGCCTCGTCGACCCGGTAGAAACGATCGAAAATGCGCGGCAGATGGGAGGGCTCGATGCCAGGCCCGTCATCCGCCACCTCGATCATCACCTCGCGGTCACGTCGCGCGACGCGCAGCACGATCGTCCGTTCGTCCGGGCTGTACTTGATGGCGTTGTCCACCAGGTTGATCAGCGCCTGGCGAATCGTGCCACGATCGGCGCTCACGAGCACCTCGGTTTCTCCATCGACCAACAGCCGCTGATGTTTCTCCTCGGCCAGCACGCCGAAGTCGGCCACCACCTCTTGCGCGACTTCGCGCAGGTCCACGGCGATCGGCCGGAGAGCGATTCCTCCCGCGTCCGCCCGCGACAGCATCAAGAGGCCGTCAACGAGCGTCGTGAGCCGTTCAGCCTCCTCGAGGAGGCTGCCGACGATCTCACGGTAGTCCGCCTCGCTCCGTCGCTCGCGGAGGCCGATCTCGCCGACGCTGCGGATGGCGGTCAGCGGCGTGCGCAGTTCGTGCGAGGCGTCGGCGGTGAACCGGCGCAGCGTGTCGAACGAGTGTTCGAGGCGGGCCAGCGCGCCGTTGATCACCGTCGCGAGCTGCCCGAACTCGTCGCGGGGATCTTCGACCGGAAGGCGGTCCTCGAGATGTTCCGCCGTGATCCTCCGCGCGCGCGCCGTCATCTCGGAGACCGGGGCGAGAGCCCGGCCGGCCAGCCAGTAGCCAGCCCCGGCCGCGATGACGAACGCCAGCGGCAGGCTGAAGACGAGCACGGCCGTGAACTCCTGCAACTCGTGTCGCGCCGCCTGCTCGCTCCGGCCGACGCGCACGACGATGGTCCGGTCGCCGATCGTGGCCCGCGCGACCAGCGCACGCACTCGTCGTCCATCCGACAGGCGCACACTCGACGCGCCGGCCTGGACCGAGGCGAGAGCCCCCTGCATCGGCGGCAATTCCGGCCGGGGCCCTGCGAGCGACAACCGGCGGCCGTCGCCAGACCAGGTCTCGAGCCAGGGAAGCTCGCCGCCCGTTCGTTCGCTCGACGACATCATCGGCATAACGAGGCCGGACGGGTCGCCAGCGGGCGCCTGTCGCAGCCACCCGGTGACGAGGGCCACATCTCCTTCGAGCTGGCTGTCGAGCGCTTCGTACAAGTCGTCGCGGACCTGCACCAGCACGGCTGCCGCGTAGGCCGACACCACCAGCAGGAGCCCAAGCGCGAACCACAACGCGAGCCTGGCGCGGACGCTGCGCGGCCAGGCGCGCCGCAGCCCACTTGCGGTCGTTCCCGGCAGTGCGTCGTTCATGGTTCACCCTCGCGCATCACGAAGCCGACACCTCGGACGGTGTGAATCAGCCGGACGTCCGCCTCCTGGTCCACCTTCCGCCGCAACCGCATGATGTGCACGTCGATGACGTTGTTGAGCGGTGTCCCCCGGGCCGGCTCGTTCCACACGTCGCGCGCGATCATGCCCCGCGACACGACCTGGCCCTGGTGCCGCAGCAGGAACTCGAGCAGCGTGAACTCCAGCGCGGTGAGCGCGAGGGTCCGTCCCGCGCGGGTGGCCGTTCGCCCGGCGGCGTCGACCTCGAGGTCGGCCAGTGCCAGCCGCGGCGATGATTCGGGGCGGCCGCGCCGCAACAGGGCCCGGATGCGTGCGAGCAGTTCGGCGAACGCGAACGGTTTCACCAGGTAGTCGTCGGCGCCCGCATCGAGGCCGCCGACGCGGTCGGAAACAGTATCCCGGGCTGTCAGGATCAACACGGGCGTCAGGTCACCGGAGCGACGCAGTTCCGAGAGGATCTCGATCCCGTCGCGGCCGGGCAGCATCAGGTCGAGCACGACCAGGTCGAAACCGCCCGATCCCGCCAGGGACAGGCCGTCCTCTCCGGCCGCCGCCAGAACCACGTCGTACCCTTCGGCCCCGAGGCCGTCCCGCAGGGCCCGTGCCACCTTCGCCTCGTCCTCGACGACCAGGATGCGCGTCACAGCGCTCGTTTGTACCGCAACGGAGGAGGCAGCGCCACTGAAGATTTCCTGAACGTCCTTCTCGAACGTCTTTCCCTCCCACGTCGCAACCCGCCTGCGCGCCCCGCCCGCGTGGTCTCACCGGGGCGATCTCCCGCAGGCCTCGACGACCGACTTGCGGGCCAGGTTCAGTGGCTGGTCGAGCGCGGTAGTTGCTCCCAGTCGTAGCCGGGACGGGTCAGCAGCCGGTGGTCTTGCGGATCCGCGTCGGGCGGGACGAAGGCACCCTTGTGGGCACGATCTCCGTCCGGGTGCGTGGTAACGCCATGAATCTCACGGCTCTGATGCTTAGCTGCCTTCTGTTCACGACGATTACGGCGTACCTGTTCGTGGAGAACTTCCAGCCGCGTTGACGCGTTCATGAGCGGTGGAGGCGGTCTAACAAGCGCGTGAACCCGACAACGGGCGGAGCGCCCTCGCGGAAGATCATGGCCCCACGCTGGCCCGCCGCGGGTGGTGCGCGGGCTTAGACGGATGCTACCAGCTACTCGGCCCCTATCGGCAGCCGACGGATCCGAAGCCGGGTCTCGTAGATGGTGACGATCGCACCTCGATCGAGCTCGGCGCCAATGATCGGGAGGTTCGCCAAGAGGAGAACCGCCTGCCGATCGGGGCGACGTGGGGCGCGCCCGCGGAACAGCACCACCGAGGGTTTCGTCTCTCGACGGAAGGCCAAGAGTGCACCGAAATCGGTATCGGCCGACAGGATCGTCCGTCCTTCGGCCGCGGCAAGCTGGAACAGATGTGGGTCTGTCGCCGCATGAAGGCCCCGGCTTCGCACGTGAACCGCGTCGTGGCCGGCCTCGTTCAGCACATCCGCGACGCGCGGCGAGAGGGCGTTGTCGACGAGGAACTTCATCGTTGGGAGGCGAGAGGGAGTTCCCGCTCGCGGACGGCTTCGGCGGCGAACTGGAGCGCTTCTCTAACGTCGCCCGCGTCGAGATCCGGGTACGCCTCGAGGATCTCGGCGGTCGTCATCCCTTCGGCGACCATGCCGACGACCGTTGCAACCGGAATTCGAAGACCCCGTATGCAGGGCACGCCGCCGAGCTTCTGCGCGTCGACGGTGATTCGGGTGAAGTCCATGCCGGTTCTCAACCTCTTGTACAGTATACCCCCACGAGCCGGCCGGGAGGCGTCTGTGGCCCGAAAGGGGCGACCGGCTAACGGCTGCACCCGACGGCGCTTGGTGTGACCGTGAAGCGCCGCTGGTGACGCGCAGCGTGATGCGGACAGCGTCAATCCGAAACCAGGGCGCTTGGCCGGGCTGCAATATCGGGAAAGGCCTTCAGAAGGGCACGATCGAAGGTAGCGAGCGGGCAGGCCTCGCGGCGAGCGAGCTCGACAAAGAGCGTATCGTAGACGGCGATGCCGGACGTGACGGAGCGAAGGAGCGAACCTTGGAGCAGGGTTCGGGTTGGCACCGACTCGATGCCCAATCGGGCCGCCAGCTTCAGACGGCTCGGGCCCTCGACTGCGGGAAGGACGCCTGCGCGGATGGCCATCCACAGCACGTTGGCAATCTCGGCTTCCCAGACGGCCGGGGCCATCGGGTTGGACAGGCTGGCCAGAAAGCGCTTGGCGTCGGCCGCAAACGGCTCCGTGCCGAGGAGGAAGTAGGCGACGACGTTGGTGTCAACGACGGCCTTCATGATCGACCGGCCGCGATCCACGCCTCCACTTCGCGCGCAGTCGGGCGACGTGTTTGCTTCGACCAGCCGCCTTCGATTTGTGCGAGTACGGATCGTCGTTCGACCACATGCCCTTCGAGGAGTTCGCGCACTTCTTGCTCCATCGATCGGTGGTGGCGTCGGGCGAGCGACTTCAACGAGTTGACGATGGCGACGGGTACGTTGCGAATGGTCAGGGTGGGCATGGCTCCCTCTGTTGCTAGCAACATGCTAGCACAGGACGGGACCGCATAATTAGCGTCTGAACCCAACGGCCGATGGTGATCGAACACGGCCGCGGGGATCCCCGCCGGTGCACCGCGGCCGTTCTGCGACGGCCTCATTTCCGCCTGGCCGGAAGCGTGACGCGTTCCGGGCCGCCGACGTACAGGCCGTTGAACCCTTCCCCACCGAAGCGTCCGCGACCGCCACCGCCTGCTTCAGGTACGTCACGCCCCACGCCCACCCGCTGCGCACAGGACTTGCGGCCTCGAACCACGCGACCGGCCGCACCTGGGAATCCTGACTTTCGCCCTGACCCTTTCCCGACCTTGGTCTTGACCTTTTCCCGACTTTTGTCTTGACGTCTTGATCCTTGTCCTGACCCTCGCGTGACTTTCGCCCTGACTTTTTCCCGACCTTTGTCTTGACCTTTTCCCGACTTTTGTCTTGACGTCTTGACCCGTGTCTTGACACGCCATCCGATTTCGGAGAAGACTACGGGCGGCATTCGGCCATCACCCGTTTCTACTCGCAGAGACGGGCAGACTCGGCGCGCACTCGACCCCACGGGTTACCAAGGAACGGGTATCCAAGAGGCGTTCGGCGGCCAGAACGATCGGGCGGTTTGAACGAGGGTTCCGTACACGGTCTCAGGGTTAGTCGGCGGTGTGTGCCAGCGCTCGGTGCTGACGCTGCGCGGCGGGTGATTCCCGGTCGGCGAATGCTTTCGTCGCTGCCCTTTTATTGGATCCCCTGATTCCGCCCGCAGCCTCCTTGCTGCCTGCGCGTGCTCACCCGACACGGCCACCGTGATCAGCCATGGGGCGCCATGCGTGTAGGCACGCGCGCGTCCTCCGAGGAGATCCGACCATGTTCGACGCGACCGATTCGGCCGCGAGCGGATCGACGCCGGGAGTGCAGGCCCCGCGCGTCGGCGTGTTCGTCTGCCACTGCGGCGGCAACATCTCGGACGTCGTGGACGTCAAGCGCGTGGCCGAGGAGGCCGCGCGGATGCCGGATGTCGTGTTCACCACGACGCACATGTTTCACTGCTCGGACCCGGGGCAGGCGCTGATCGAGCAGAAGATCCGGGAGCACGCCCTGACGCGTGTCGTCGTGGCCGCCTGCTCGCCGACGCTCCATCAGATCACGTTCCGCCGCGCGGTGGAGCGGGCCGGCCTCAACCAGTACCTGTTCGAGCACGTGAACATCCGCGAGCACGTCTCGTGGGTCATCGAGGACAAGGAGGCGGCCACGGCCAAGGCCTCGCGCCTGGTGCGGGCGGCGGTGAACCGCGCGCGCCTCCTCGTCCCCCTCGACAAGCGGCGCATCCCGATCCACCCGGCTGCGCTCGTCATCGGCGGCGGCGTGGCCGGTTTGATGGCCGCGCGCGACCTGGGTGATCGCGGCATGAAGGTGACGCTCATCGAGAATCGTCCCTTCCTCGGGGGGCGGATGGCGCAGCTCTGGAACGTCTTCCCGACCAACGAGGAGGCGCGCCCGCTGCTCAGCAATTTGGTGCGCGACGTGGTCAAGCACCCGCTCATCACGATTCTCACCGGCGCCCACGTCGTGAACTCGGAAGGTGTCGTCGGCGACTTCAAGACGAAGATCAAGATCGACGCGCGCGGCGTGGACGAGCGCCTGACGTACCCCGGCAACGCGATTGCCGCCTGTCCCGAGGAGACGATTAGCGAGTTCGACTTCGCGCTGAGCCGCCGCAAGGCGATCTACATGCCATACCCCGGGTGCTTCCCGCCGATCCCGGCCATCGACTGGCACACCTGCACCAAGTGTGGCAAGTGCGTGGCGGCCGTGGGCGGCAAGGGCATCAACCTGGACGCGAAGTCGCGCGAATTGACGCTCCACTCGGGCGTCATCATCCTCGCGACCGGCTACGACCCGTACGAACCGCTGCTCGGCGAGTACGGCTACGGCATCTTCCCGAAGGTGATCACGCTGCAGCAGCTCCACCGGATGCTCGATCCGGAAGGGCCGACGGCCGGTGCGCTGCCGTTCGACAGTAACACGCCGGTGCGGATCGGGTTCCTCCACTGCGTGGGCGCGAGGCAGATCGACGGCGTGAACGCGCCGCAACCCGACGGCAAGGTGAAGGACTACTGCGCCCGAACCTGCTGCACCGCGGCGATGCACGCCGCCGTGGCGTTGAGGGAGCGCTTCCCCAAGTCCCACATCACGTCGTTCTACCAGGACATGCGCACCTACGGTCGCGGCCATGAGGAGTACTACGAGCAGGCCTCCCAGCAGGGCGTGCTGTTCGTGCGGTACAGCCCGTGGCATCCTCCGCGCGTGGACAAGGACCGGACGGGCAAGTGGCCGGTCGTGGTGCGGACGAACGATCTGCTCACCGACGGCCTGCCGATCGAGGTGCCGCTCGATCTCCTGGTGCTCGCCACCGGCGTCGTGCCGCACGACATCAGCGAGCTGGTGACGATGTACTCGTGCGCCGTCGGCTACGACAGCTTCCTGCTCGAGGTGCACCCGAAGCTGCGGCCGGTGGAGCTGGCCGTGTCGGGCGTGTTCCTCGCCGGCTGTTGCCAGGGGCCGATGGACATCACCGAAGCCTGCTCCGCGGCCTCGGCTGCCGCGTCGAAGGCGGCCGCCATGATCTCGCAAGGCCAGGTGGAGATGGACCCGTTCATCGCCAGCG
This sequence comes from Acidobacteriota bacterium, assembly GCA_025363775.1. Lineage (GTDB taxonomy): Bacteria > Acidobacteriota > Vicinamibacteria > Vicinamibacterales > Fen-181 > FEN-299. Next base: position 27,585 of record JANYLG010000152.1, read on the forward strand.
TGGACGAAGAGGTGTGCACCGGCTGCCAGACGTGCCTGACCGTCTGCCCCTACGACGCGATCGTGCGCGACGAGGCGCGCGGTCTCGCGATCGTGAGCGAGGCGCTCTGCACCGGCTGCGGCACGTGCGCCGCAGCCTGTCCGAGCTCCGCGATCCAGCAGGCCGGCTTCAACGATCGGCAGGTGCGGGCCGAGATCGACGTGCTGCTGGGTGTGTAGGTAGGGGCGGGTTTCAATCGTAGGGGCGGGTTTCACACCCGCCCCTACATCAATCCGGAGGGACCCCATGTCTCAGGCCGATCTCACGCCGGTGCCCGTCGAAACGCCGACGTCCCAGCCGTGGGAGCCGCGCATCATCGCGTTTCTCTGCTACTGGTGCTCGTACACGGGCGCCGACAACGCCGGCACGTCGCGCCTCAAGTACCCGGCCAACGTGGACATCATCCGGGTGATGTGTTCGGGCCGGATCGATCCGGATCTGATCATGACCGCCTTCGCGCAGGGCGCCGACGGCGTCATGGTGTGCGGCTGCCACATCGGCGACTGCCACTACATCGCCGGCAACCACAAGACGATGACGCGGATGCCGCTGCTGTCCCGGGTCCTCCAGGACTTCGGCATCGAGCCCGAGCGGTTCGTCCACGAGTGGGTCAGCGCGGCCGAGGGTGACAAGTTCGCCAAACTCGTGCGTCAGGTGACCGAGCAAGTGCGTCAAGTCGGCCGGCTCGACTGGCCCGGGCGGATGTACCGGCGTGGTGTCGGGCACGGCGAGGACCTCCAACCGTGGGGAGACCAGGCATGACCACGAATGGCGCCACGAGCGACCGCCAACCGGGCAAGCTCAGGCTCGGCGTGTACTGGGCGTCGAGCTGCGGCGGCTGCGATATCTCGCTGCTCGAGATCGGCGAGCACCTCCTCGAGTTGATCGAGGTGGCCGACATCGTTTTCTGGCCGTGCGTGGCCGACTTCAAGTACCGCACGGTGGCAGACTACCCGGACGGGTACATCGACGTCTGCCTCTTCAACGGCGGTATCCGCAGCTCGGAGCAGGAGCAGATTGCGCGCCTGGTTCGCCGCAAGAGCCGGACGCTGGTGGCCTATGGCGCGTGCGCCATGGACGGCGGCATCCCGGCGCTGGCGAACCTCGAGAGCACGCGCGAGATCTTCGACGCCGTCTACCACAGCAACCCGTCGTTGCAGAATCCCGGCCACGTCGAACCGCAGACGCACTGGGCGACGCCGCATGGCGACCTCGAGTTGCCGCGTCTCTACCCGCAGGTGCTCCGCCTGGCCGACATCGTCGAGGTGGACTACCAGATGCCAGGGTGCCCGCCGGTGGGGACGCAGGTCTGGAAGGTGTTACAGGCGGTGGTGGCCGGCGAGGTGCCGGCCCGAAACGCCGCCGTGCGCGTCGGCTGCGACAACCGCTCGGTCTGCGACGAGTGCCATCGCGAGAAGCGCAAGGTCCGAATCAAGGAGTTCAAGCGGCCGCACCTGGCGATTCCAGAGCCCAACTGGTGCCTGCTCGAACAGGGGTTCGTCTGCCTGGGCGCCTCCACCCGCAGCGGCTGCGGCGCGTTGTGTCCCAAGGCCGAGCTGACGTGCCGCGGGTGCTACGGCAGCGCGGGCCTGGCGACCGATCAGGGCACGGCGATGCTGAGCGCCCTCGGGTCGGTGATGGACGCGGTCACCGAAGACCGTGCGAACGAATTGGTGGGCCAGATCGCCGACCCGACAGGCACCTTCTACCGGTTCAGCCTGGCGTCGAGCGCCCTGAAGGCGCACCGCAAGCCCTGAGCAAGGCGCGTCAGCGCCGCGTCGAAGCCGGCACTGACCTGGAGACCAATGACGACGGCGCGTTATGAGCGAACACGTCAGTGTCCGCGAATAACGCGGGCTAGTCCGGAACCATGCGGGACGAGGAGCGAACGATGACGACCCCGGCAGCGACGTCCGCCAGCCCGTACCGACGGATCAGCATCGACCCGATCACCCGGCTCGAAGGGCACGGCAAGATCGACATCTTCCTGGACGCCGACGGCGAGGTGGCCGACTGCTTCTTCCAGGTGCCCGAACTGCGCGGTTTCGAGAAGTTCTGCGAGGGACGCCCCGTCGAGGAGATGCCGCGCGTCACGTCGCGAATCTGCGGCGTCTGTCCCGAGGCGCACCTGATGGCCTCGGCCAAGGCGTGCGACGCCGTCTACAAGGTGTCGCTGCCGCTCACCGCGCGCCTGATTCGCGAGCTGCAGTACGACATCTTCTTCGTCACCGATCACGCCACCCACTTCTACGCCCTGGCGGCGCCCGACTTCGTCATGGGGCCCGCCAGCAACCCGGCCGAGCGCAACCTGATCGGCGTCATCCGCAAGCTGGGCGTCGGCGTCGGCCAGCAGGTGATCCAGGCCCGCAAGTGGGGGCACGAGGCGGCGGCCATCTTCGGCGGCCGGCCCGTCAATCCCGAGAACGCGATCCCGGGCGGCGTCTCGAAACCGATCACGGCGGCCGAGCGGGACCGCCTCGAGGAGATCGTCCGCTACATGGTGGAGTTCTCCAAGTTCACCATCGGCGTGCTGCGCGATCAGGTGCTGGCCAACGCGCAATATCTGGACCTGATCCTCAACGGACCCTACTACCACGAGACCTACTCGATGGGCCTCGTGGACGAGAAGAACCGCACCAACTTCTACGACGGGAAGGTGCGCGTCGTCGACCCAGACGGCCACGAGCTGTGCAAGTTCGCGCCGCGCGACTATGCCAAGCACGTGGCCGAGCGCGTCGAGCCCTGGAGCTACCTCAAGTTTCCCTACCTCGCTCAGGTCGGCTGGAAGGGATTCGTGGACGGCAAACAGTCGGGCGTCTACCGCGCCACGCCGCAGGCGAGGCTCAACGTGGCCGACGCGATGAGCACGCCGATGGCCCAGGAAGCCTACGAGGAGTACTTCCAGACGCTGACCGGCGACCGCAGCGGACGCAAGATGGTCCACCACACGCTGGCCATGCACTGGGCCCGAGTCGTCGAGATGGTGAACGCCGCCGAGCGCGCGCTGGAACTGGTGCGCCACCCTGAACTGACCCATCCCGAGAACTACCGCGTGGTCCCCCACGACACGCCGACCGAGGGCGTCGGCATCGTCGAGGCGCCGCGCGGCACGCTCGTCCATCACTACGTCACCGACGAGAACGGCATCATCCGCAAGGCGAACCTGGTGGTCGGCACCACCAACAACCACGCGGCGATCTGCATGTCGATCAAGAAGGCGGCGCAAGGGCTGATCCGCAAGGGCAGCGACGTCACCGAGGGTGTGCTGAACATGATCGAGATGTCGTTCCGCGCCTACGACCCGTGCTTCGGCTGCGCCACCCACAGCTTGCCGGGCCAGATGCCGCTGGTCGTCCGCGTGCGTGACGTCGACGGCACCGTCATCACGGAGGGCCGGCGCTGACGCCTGGCGCGAGTAAGGAGCACGGACCATGGCTGATATCCGGGATCGGTACGACGCGCTCGTGATCGGCGGCGGCATCGCGGGCATGCAGGCGGCACTCGACCTTGGCGAGCAGGGCTTCGAGGTGCTGCTCGTCGAGCGGACGCCGTCGATTGGCGGCGTCATGGTGGGCCTCAACAAAGTGTTCCCCACGCTCGACTGCTCGAGTTGCATCTGCACGCCGCGCATGGCGGAATCGGCTCACCACCCGCGCATCCGCCTGCAGACCTATACCGAGGTGCGACGGGTGGACGCTGTGGGCACCGGGTTCCGCGTCGAGCTCGACTGCAAGCCGCGCTACCTGGACGAGGAGGCGTGCATCGGCTGTGACGAGTGCGAGCTGGCCTGCCCCATCGAGGTGCCGCACGAGTTCGACGACGGCCTTGGCGCCCGCCGCGCCATCTACATCCCGCACGGCAACGCGATTCCCCAGAAAGCAGTGCTCGACGTCGAGCACTGCATCTTCTGCGGCAAGTGCGAGAGGGTCTGTCCGACCAACTGCCTCGACTTCACTGCCCAGTCGCGCACGGTCCACGTGGATGTGGGCGCTGTCATCGTCGCCACCGGCTTCGACATCCTGCCGATGGGCGCCAAGCCGGAGTATGGCGGCAGGCTGCCCAACGTCATGAGCCCGATGGCCATGGAGCGGATCCAGTCCAGCAACGGGCCTTACGGACGCGTGCTGCGCCCGGCCGACGGCAAAATCCCCCGGTCGATTGCCTACATCCAGTGCGCCGGCAGCCGCGACCGATCGATCGGCGTGCCGTACTGTTCGCGCGTCTGCTGCATGTATGCCCTCAAACAGGCGCTGCTCCTCAGGCACTACATCCACGACGTGGACGTCACCCTCTACTACATGGATATCCGCGCTTTCGGCAAGGGCTACGAGCAGTTCTACCGCCGTGCCGTCGCCGAGGGAGTGAAGGTGGTCAAGGGCAAGGTGGCGCGCGTCACCGAGGCGGAGAACTTCGACCTCCTGTTGCGCGTCGAACTGCTCGACGAAGGGGGGCGGGTCGACGAGCATCGCTACGACCTCGTCGTGCTCAGCCAGGGGCTCATCCCCGCGTGGCACGCGGACGGGATCATCGACATCGAGGAGGACGCCGACGGCTTCGTCCACACCCCCGAGATCAAGCTCAACCCGTCGTTCACGACGATGCCCGGCGTGTTCGTGGGCGGCGTCGCGGCGGGCCCCAAGGATATCCCCGACGCGATCGTCGAGGCAGGGGAGGCGGCGATGGCCGCCGCCAACTACCTGAAACGCTTCAGGTGGCGGTCGCGCACGCCCGCCGCCGCAGTCGCCGTGTGAGAGACGCCAGTTTCTTCGGTAGGACATTCCGATGCCCGTTCAAACCACGATCACTGCCGCGTCCGCCGCCCCCGCGTCCGCCAAGCCGAAACGCCCGATCGAGATCCTCCGCGAACGCCACGGCGGCATGTCGAAGGAGCTCAAGGACTACTTCAACGAGCAGCAGAAGATCTACAAGGCGTTGCGCGCGGCGCTCGCGAGCGGGCCACGCACCGTGCCGCAGCTCGCCCGGGAGTGCAGCCTGCCGTCGCCCGTCGTCATGTGGCACCTGATGGCGCTGCGACGGTACGGTGAAGTACTCGATGGCCCCGAGCAGAACGGATACCTGCTGTACACCCTGAAGGGAGCCTGACCGTGCAGTACTATCGAATGGACCCGGCGCTGTCCGCCGAGCTGGCCGCCTTCGGTGGCACAACGCTGGGCCGGTGCTTCAGTTGCGGCAACTGCACGGCCGTCTGCGGGCTCTCGAAGGGGGATACGGTCTTCCCCCGGAAGATCATTCGCTACCTGCAGGTCGGCCTCTCGGACCGCCTGCTCGAATCGCCGGAGCCGTGGCTCTGCTATTACTGCGGCACCTGCTCGGAGACCTGTCCGCGCGACGCCGAGCCGGGCGAGCTGATGATGGCGACCAGGCGATGGCTCGTCAGCAAGTACGACTGGACCGGCCTGTCCAGGCGCCTCTACCTCTCGGAGGCCTGGGAGTTGGGCCTGCTGGCCGGCGTGGCGCTCTTCGTCCTGGCGATGTTCCTGGTGCCCGGCTGGTTGGGCGCCACCTTTGGCTTCTCGGCGATCGACACCAGCGCGCTCGAACACGTGCGCCTCGACCTGTTCGCGCCGACCGACGTCGTCCACTATGCCGACTTGGCGCTCGCCGGCCTGCTCGGCGTGCTCCTCGGCGTGAACGCCCTTCGTATGGTGCTCTTCGTCAGGAAGGGCATGCGGCACCTGAAGACCCCGCCCTCGATCTGGATCGGCAAGGCCTACGAGATCCTCCTCCACGGCGCCACGCAGAAACGATGGCTGCAGTGCGACAACGACGCGCGCGGCAAGTGGCTGCGCCACTTTCTGCTCGTGACCGGCTACGCCACGATGTTCCTCCTGGTCATCGTCTTCCTGCCGGCCTTCCAGCGGGAGGGCTCGGAGTTCCACTACACGGCGATCTTCGGTTACTACGCCACCGTGGTGCTGCTCGGCGTCACCCTGCTGGCCATGCGCAGCCGCCTGAAGAAGCAGGAGCAGTACCATCGGTTCTCGCACGCGTCCGACTGGATGTTCCTGGTGCTGCTGTTCCTGACGGCGCTCTCGGGGATTGCGCTCCACGCCGTGCGGCTACTCGACCTGCCGTGGCCCACCTACATCCTCTACGTCGTGCACCTGATGATCGCGGTGCCCATGCTCGTCATCGAGGTTCCGTTCGGCAAGTGGAACCACCTGGTGTTTCGTCCCGTGGCCCAGTACCTCGTGGCCGTGCGCGAGGCGGCGCAGGCCCGCCAGCCAGCCCCCGCACCGCCGCCGCGTCACGCACCGTCGCCGCGTCACGCGCCATCGCCGCGTCACGCGCCCGTGGTTGCCCGATGACGCCAGACCGTCCCGGGCGCAGCTGCCAGGCGGCGACCCTGGTCGCATCTTCGCCCTCCCCCACCGGCAGCGGGGCGACCTTCCCGCCATCGTCGGCTGTGCCAGAAGCCAAAACGACGATCGTCCTCGGGCTGGGGAACCCGGTGCGTTACGACGATGCGGTGGGCCTGAGAGTGGCGGAGGAAGTCGAGCGGTTGCTCGCCGACGAGCCCGTGCCGGGCGTGCGCGTCCTGACCAGCACGCGCGCTGGCTTCGAGCTGATTGACCTGCTGGCCGGCGCGGATCACGCCATCATCGTGGACTGCCTCGAGGTACCCGGCGGCGTGCCGGGCACGGTGCGCCAGTTGACGCTCGAGGACGTGTCAGGCGCGTCGCGCCTGGTGGGCCAGCACGACCTGACGCTGGCAGACGCGTTCGAGTTCGCGCGCGCCTCGGGCGTGTCGATGCCGCGCACCGCGGAGATCTACGGGATACAGGCGGCTGACACGCTGCGAATCGAGGAAGGCCTCTCTCCGGAGGTCGCCGCCACCGTCCCTCTCCTGGCGCGGGCGATTCACGAACGGCTCCGCCATAACCCGGTTTCTTCTCCCTGACGTCAGAGACTTCGCGCGGAAGGGACCACCACTCAGAGCCACCAGGTCGGACCATGAAGGTCCCTATGGCGCCGGCCTCCTGGGACAAGGCTCTGTGATCTTGGTGTGCTCCGGGGTTGGCGGGCGCACGTCAGGCAGGGGCCAGCGGAAGCCGCACGGTGACCGTGGTGCCCCGGCCCTCCCCGCTCTCGACGTCGATCGTGAAACCGCAGCGGTCAACGACGGCCTTGACGATGGCCAGCCCCAGGCCGGTTCCCTGCGGGTCGATCGCCTTCGCGTTGGGCGCGCGAAAGAACTCCTCGAACAGGTGAGGACGAGCCTCGTCGGGTATCCCGATGCCTGTATCGGCGACGATGAGCCGGGCGACATCGTTGACCCTGTCCACCGACACCCGCACCTGGCCGCCGGGCGCGTACTTCACGGCGTTGCTCACCAGGTTGTCCAGCGCGAGAGCGATGTCGGCGGCGTCGGCGGGGACGACCAGTGAGTCGGCACACTCGTCGCAGTGAAGCACAACGCCTTTCGCGCGCGCCACCGGCTCGAACCGGCTGCAGACATCCCTGACCAGGCTGCCGAGGGACGGGCAGGACTGCCCGGCGTCGGCCTCTGGTCGGAGGCTCGCCATCGCAAGATCAATCAAGTCATCCACCAGCGCCTGCAGGAATTCGAGGCGCCGTTCCACCCGGCCGACCAGGTCGGCCTGGGACGGGCTCAGCGGCCCGGCGTAGCCATCTGCCAACACCGACAGGATGGTTCTCGTGGCGGCGATCGGCTGACGCAGATCGTGTGTCACCATGCGGAGGAAGCGGGCCACCTCGCCGCGGGTGCGGTCGCGGCCCGGTTCCGGGCTGATCGGGCTGGAGCTGGCCATGCGCGCGCTCTCCGCGTTAACGCCGCGCCGTCGTCTTGCCCAGGAGTTCCTCCACCGTTGCCACCAGACGGTCCGCGCTCGCCGGTTTCTCGAGGAACGCATCGACCGGCAGCGAGCCTTCGTCGGGACCGAAGCGATGCGGCGTCGTGCGATGGATCGAGGTCAGCACAAGGATCGGCACGCCTCGGTAGGCGGCGTATTCGGAGGTGTCCGAGGGGTCGCGCAGCAACTGGGCGACACGGAAGCCCTCGGTGTAGCGGTCCATCATCACGTCGAGGATAATCAGGTCCGGGTCGGTTTCCTTCACGCGCCGCAGTCCGAGTTCGCCGTTCGGCGCCGCGTGGAATCGGTGTCCCTTGCCCTCCAGCAGGATTTTCAGCGCCGCGACGAGGTCGGCATCGTCGTCGATCATCAGGATCGTGGCCATGTCCGCTGCCCCTCCTTCCCCGATTGACAGCCAACGCCCCGCACGTCGCCGCTGTGCGGGCGAGCCATCATCCCACTTCGCGGGTGCCGGGACAAGCCGTGTCCAACCCGAAAATCCTGAACCTCTTGTCGCCGTCGCGGGTGTGAGCCGGAGGCTGATAGGGATCGAGCCAGCCTGGGTCACCTGACTTCATTACTCACGATCAACGCGGTTGGCGATCGGCAAGCCGGCGGGTGAGCGATCG
>JANYLG010000161.1 GCA_025363775.1 Acidobacteriota bacterium
GGTGCTGGCTGTTGAACCACTCCAGTTTCTCGGGATTGAACACCGCGTTGCTCGAGCTGATGCCGTCGAGCGAGAACGCGGTGACCAGTTCCTCGCGCGTGAACAGCTCGCGGTCGTTGCCCGGCGACCACCCGAGGAGCGCAAGAAAGTTGAACATCGCCTCGGGCAGAAACCCCTGGCGCTCGTACTCCATCACCGACGTCGCGCCGTGACGCTTGCTCAGGCGCCGCTTGTCGGGACCGAGAATCAGCGGCACGTGCGCGAAGCGCGGCACGGGGGCGCCAAGCGCCTCGTACAGGAGCACCTGCTTCGGGGTGTTCGAGATGTGATCGTCGCCGCGCACGACGTCGGTGATCCCCATGTCGATGTCGTCCACGACCACCGAGAGGTGATAGGTCGGGTAGCGGTCCGACCGCAGCACCACGAAGTCCTCGAGCACCGAGTTGTCGAACTCGATCCTCCCGTGCACCACGTCGTCATACGCGGTTGCGCCGTCGGGCATGCGGAAGCGGATGGCGCGCGGCGCGCCGGCGGCCTCACAGTCGGAGATTTCCTCGTTCGAGAGCACGGCGCACGCGCGGTCGTACGACCACGACTGCCCGGCCTGCTCGGCCGCCTCACGCTTCGCCTTGAGGTCGTCCGGGTTGCAGTAGCAGTAGTAGGCGCGGCCAGCGGCGATGAGTCTTGCCGCTGCCTCGCGGTATCGCTCGAGCCGCTCGGACTGAAAATAGGGACCGTGCGGGCCGCCGATCTCGGGGCCCTCGTCCCAGTCGAGGCCCAGCCACTTCATCCCGTCGAGAATACCGGCCACCATCTCCCACGACGAGCGCTCGACGTCCGTGTCCTCGATCCGCAGGACGAAGATGCCGCCGTTGTGCCTGGCATACAACCAGTTGAACAGCGCGGTGCGGGCGCCGCCAACGTGCAGATACCCCGTGGGTGATGGCGCGAAACGGACTCGAGGGGTCGTCATGGCAGGGATTAGGGATGAGGGATCAGGGATCGGACCCGAATCCTGGCTCCTGTGTGTTTGGCGGTGAGGCAGGGATTCGAACCCTGGGTACAGGTTTTAGCCCGTACAACGGTTTAGCAAACCGCCGCCTTCAGCCTCTCGGCCACCTCACCGTGCTGGTCGCTGGCCGGTCGCGGGCGAGAGCCCGGACCTGCAGTTTGGACAAGCTACAAGAATAGCACAACGCTCGCACAACCCGGTCGAGCCCGAACCAAACAGGATCGACCCGGTTATGAGCAGGCCGTGGTGAGCGTTTACACGGCCTGCCAAGCCGCGCCTGGTGCCTGTCTCAGAGTTCCTCGGCGCAGGTGACGCGGTTGCGGCCGGTCTTCTTGCTCGAGTAGAGCGCCACATCGGCGCGCTGCACGAGCGAGGAGGCAGGCGCCTCCGCGGTCACGAGCATGCTGGCCGCGCCGACGCTCAACGTCACCCAGGGCATCGATTCGGCGCGCGCGTGCGGCAGGCGGCGCGCTTCCACCGCCTGGCGAATTCGCTCTCCCAACAGAGACGCAATTGGCAGCGTCGCGCCCGGTAGGATCACGGCAAACTCCTCTCCGCCGTACCGGGCAGGCAACTCGCCCGCCCGCCGGAACGTCTCGCGGAAAACCGCGGCGACTGCCTGGAGGCACCGGTCACCCGCGGGATGGCCGTAATAGTCGTTGTACGCCTTGAAGCGGTCGAGGTCGCACATCAGCAACCCCAGAGGGCTCATGCTGCGGACCGCGCGGCGCGCCTCGGTTTCGAGCACAGCGTCGAAGTGGCGCCGGTTCGACAGGCCCGTCAGCGGATCGGTGATCGACAGGCTCTCGAGGAGATCGTGGGAGCGCTTCAGGTCGAGGTGGTTGCGCACGCGCGCCTTCACGATGCTCGCCCGGATCGGTTTGGTGAGGTAGTCGATCGCGCCGGCGTCGAGGCCTGCCGCTTCATCTTCCTCGTGATCCTTCGCGGTGACGAAGATGATCGGAATGTCCTTGGTCCGGCTGTCGGCCTTCAGCCGACGGCAGGCTTCGCAGCCGTCCATCCCGGACATCATCACGTCGAGAAGGATCAGGTCTGGCATCTGGTCTCGCGCCAGTTCGAGCGCTTCCTGGCCGCTCGTGGCGAAGATCAGCTCGTAGTCGGCGCCGAGGACCGCGTTGAGCGCTTCCAGATTCGCCGGCGCGTCGTCCACGAGAAGAATCGATTGCCGTGCTGCGTCCATGGATCCACCATTCTACCCGTCCATGAGCCGGGCGAGCCGGGACCAAAGAGGTTCGGACGGGTTATTCGCGGCCTTCGGCCGACAACTGCGATTTCTCTTCCCCGACGTCGAAGACTTCGCTCATAAGGAACCAAGGCCTCCCGGGCCGGCCGCTCGTGTCACGCCGAGCGCCGTTGCCAGCGCCGGCAGCAGTTCCCTTGCCTGCTGGAAGTCCAGCCGGTTCAGGCAGGACTGGATCTCGTCCAGCCGGCCTTCGAGCTCCAGCGTCGTCACCTGCTCTCGCACCAGCTCGAACTGCTTGCGCGCGGAGAACCGTCGGGTCTTCAACAGGGTGTCGAATTCGGCGAGGACGACGGCGATGGCTGCCGGCGCGGACTCCTGCGAGATGCCGACCGACGTGTCCGCCTCGACCTCCCCGGTCCAGCCCGCCACCGACCGGCACACCTCCTCGAGCGCGCGGCTCAGCCGCGAGACGCTGGACGCCAGCGTCTCGCGCTGACCCTGCCGCAGGCCGACCTCCAGCTCGCGCGCCGCCTCGTAGACGCCGTTCACCGCCAGCGTGCCGGCCACACCCTTGAGGTTGTGGGCCAGGCGCAGGGCCGCGTCGACGTCGTCACGGCGAATGGCGTCGGCAATCGTGGCCGCGGCGGTTTCGTGTTCCTGGACGAACCCGCGGAGGAGCCGGACGAACAGGTCCTGTTTGCCGTTCAACCGGGCCAGCGCCGATTCGACATCGATGCCGGTGAGCGCGATCGCCGTCGGCGGCGTGTCGCGCAGCTGACGGTCGGCCGGCGGCCTGGTCGGCCCGAGCGCCGTCGATGAGACCTTCACCCACCTGGCCAGCACAGCTTCGAGGCGCTTCGGGTCGATCGGCTTGGACACGTAGTCGTTCATCCCCGCGTTGAAGCACGCAGCTCTCTCGGATCGCACCGCGTTCGCCGTCACGGCGATGATCGGAACGGCCCGATGCGGGAATTCCTGGCGGATGACCCTGGTCGCCTCGAGCCCGTCCATCTCGGGCATTTGCATGTCCATCAGGATGGCGTCGAAACGGTCCGGGCCCCGCCGCATGGCCTCCACCGCCTTGCGCCCATCGTCGGCGATCTCCACCGTGATGCCGAGACGCTTCAGCATCTCGCTCGCGATGCGCTGGTTGAGGCGACTGTCCTCCACCACGAGGACGAGCGCCGGCCCGGCGGCGGCGTCTGGGACGGGCCCCGCCGCTTCCGCTTTCGCCTCGACGCTCGACGGCGCGCCCTGCGGCGCCTCGGTCTCGAACTTCGAGAATCCCAGGCCTCGGCTCACCATGTCCGTGAGCACCTGCGCGGATGCTTGCAGCTTCGTCAGGTAGTCGCGCTGCTGCGGCGTCAACTCGGTGGCCAGCGCCAGATGACTCATGCCGACAATCGCGTTCAGCGGCGTGCGAATCAGGCGCAGCACATCGTCGCCGCGCAGCAGGCCCCCTACCGGTCGGTCGGGAGGTTGTTCGTCAGGCATGGCGTTTCTCGTCGGCTGCGACACCATCGTCCTCTGGCGCGACACTACGACACCATAGAAATCGGCTCTACCAGAAATCCAAAACCTCTTGTCGCCATTGCCGATGAGGTTCCGGGAGCCGCGTGTTGGCGACTCCGATCCCACGCCATCGGAAGCTCTTCCCGTGCCGTCGTAACCGTGATCTATCGGCCAGCGGATCCGGCGGCGGGCCGCAGCAGGTTCGACGACAAGATCATGTCAGCGGCGAGGCGGGCGGCGAGCAACTGCCCCGACGGATTCCAGTGGTCGTCGAGCGGATGATAGAGGCCGGCCGCGCCTGTGGCGTGAAAAGGCTCGAACAGGTTCAGGCGCGCGATGCCCTGCTCGTGCGCGAGGGAGTCGAGCGCATCGGTCAGGCCGGTCGGTCGGTACCCGGGATAGCGACGGCGCGACTGCGTCACTTCGCAGTCGCCAACGACGTCGCAGCGTTCCGGGATGATGAGGATCAACAAGCTCGCGCCGCTCCGCTCCGTGAGCTGGTGGATCCGTTCCAGCACGCGCGCCATCAAGCGCACTCGGTACCGCGCCGACTCCGAGTCCGGCTCCAGGCTGACGTCGGCATCGTACTGGTCGGCTAGCAGGTTTCTGACGACGGTGTCGCCTCGCACTACGTACTCCTCGTACTCGGCTCGACGATTCGCGAGTCGAACCGCCGTCGGATCCTGCGGCGCTGACGGCGAGGCCGTCTGACCGGGTCGCCGCAACGTCCATCCTTCAGCCGCGCTCTGAAGGGCCCGGACGATCTGAATCGACGACATCTCGAACGGCGCCCGAAAGTCGCGCCTCAGGGCATCGTCGATGGTCGGCACATTGGCAATCAGCCGCCCTTTGTCATCGAGCCGATACAGCTTGTCGCGCAGGAGATCGCCGAAATCGTTTCCGGCATAGGCCGCGACGATGACCAGATCGGGCCTCGAGCGCGGCAACTCGTCCTCGATGCGGAGACTTTCCTGATCGATGCCATACCCCGTCACACCCGCGTTCAGGACGACCGTCAACTCGGTCCGCTCGTTGAGCAGCCGTGTCAGCTGCGCGGTGAAGGTCTCAGACTCAGGCGTGGCCTCCGCCGACACGAACGAGTCACCGTAGACGACGACGCGATGCACGGCCCGGGGCAGCGCGGATTCATCGCCCCGGCGCCCGGCGGAATTGATGCGGACGAGCACCTTCGGCCACGCCTCCCCGACGGCAGTGGCCAGCTTGCGCGAGCCGGGGATGTGGCGGAACAGGTACCGATTGTCGAGTTCGTAGATCATGCCGCGAACCGGCAGGAACTCGCGAAGCAGCCACTCGGTGGCGCCGAGCGCGAGGACAAGGGAGCCGGCGGCCAGTGCCAGCTTCACAGCCCAACCGGACGGTCGTCGTGGAAGAAGCGCCACTTGTTGAGTCGGGCCGCGCGGCGCGCCGCGCAAATGATAGCAGTTTCTCCTTCGCCCCGTGGGCAACCCACAAGCCTCGACGGCGGATCGACAATACCGTCCGGAGCGCGGCGCCCACGAGAGGGTGGCGGAGGGAGAGGGATTCGAACCCCCGGCACGGTTCCCCGTGCAGTGGTTTTCAAGACCACCGCCATCAACCGCTCGGCCATCCCTCCGCGCTCGGAACTGACGCAGAACAGAATACAGAAGAACCCGCTGTCGGCGTCATTCGAATTCTATCTTCTATCTTCTCTCATCTCGCCACGATGCGTTCCTGCCCTCCCATCCACGGACGCAGGGCTTCCGGGATCACGACCGACCCGTCTTTCTGCTGATAGTTCTCGATGACCGCGATCAGCGTCCGGCCCACGGCGAGGCCTGAGCCGTTCAGCGTATGCACGAACTCGGCCTTGCCCTTGCCCTCCGGGCGGAACTTGATGCTCGCGCGGCGCGCCTGGAACGCCTCGGTGTTGCTGCACGACGAAATCTCGCGGTAGGTCTTCTGGCTTGGCAGCCACACCTCGATGTCGTAGGTGGTGGCCGACGCAAACCCCATGTCGCCCGTGCACAGCATCATCGTGCGGTAGGGCAGCCCGAGTCGGATCAGCACTTGTTCGGCGTCGCGCGTCAGACCTTCGAGTTCCTCGTGCGACCGGTCGGGCGGCGCGAACTTCACCAGTTCCACCTTATCGAACTGGTGCTGCCGGATCAGGCCGCGCACGTCGGCGCCGTAGGAGCCCGCCTCGCTGCGGAAGCACGGAGTGTAGGCGCAGTACTTCAGCGGCAGCTGGCGGCCGTCGAGGATTTCGCCGCGATGGAGATTCGTCAGCGGGACTTCGGCGGTCGGGACCAGGTACAGGTCCCAGTCGCCGGCAATCTTGAAGAGATCCGCCTCGAACTTCGGAAGGTTCCCGGTGCCGATCAGCGATTCCGCGTTGACCAGGAACGGCGGTTCGACCTCCGTATAGCCGTGCTCGCTGGTGTGGAGCGAGAGCATGAAGTTGATGAGCGCCCGCGATAGCTTCGCGCCGTCTCCCATCAGGAATGCGAACCGCGCGCCGGACGTTTTAGTCGCGCGCTCGAAGTCGATGATGCCGAGCGCGGGGCCGAGGTCCCAGTGGGCCTGCGGCGCGAAGTCGAACAGGCGCGGATCGCCGACGCGACGCACTTCCTTGTTGTTGGCGGCGCTTGCCCCGACCGGCACGTGGGCGGCCGGAAGATTCGGGATTGTCAGCAACAGCGCGCGGCGCTGCTGATCGATGGCGCCGAGGTCGGCTTCGAGTTGCTTGATCTGCTGCCCGCGCTCGCGGTTGGCGGCGAACACGGCGCTTGGGTCGCGCCCTTCCTTCTTGGCGCGCGCCACGTCCTCGCCCGACCGGTTCTGCTGCCGCTTCAGTTCCTCGACTTCGACGATCACGGCGCGGCGACGCGAGTCGAACGTCGCCAGCGCCTCGAGATCGGCGTCGGGGTCGATGCCGCGGTTCCGAAGGCCGGCCCGCACAAGATCGGCATGGTCACGAACGAAGGCTGGGTCGAGCATGACACCGGCGATCCTACGCGATTGAGGCGTTTTCGAGCTATGCCTTTCGTCCGGACCGCAACCTCGGCTAGGATTACCTCCGAGGAGAAACGCCCGTGACGACCATCCGCAAAGCCGTGTTTCCAGCCGCCGGCCTCGGCACCAGGTTCCTGCCGGCCACCAAAGCACTACCGAAGGAAATGCTCGTGCTGGTGGACAAACCCATCATCCAGTACGGCGTCGAGGAGGCCGTCGCGTCCGGCGTTGACAACATCATTCTGGTCACCGGTCGCGGCAAGAACGCGATCGAGGATCACTTCGACGTCTCGATCGAGCTGGAGACGTTCCTCGAAGCGCGCGGGAAAACGGAGCTGCTTGCGGAGATCCGCAAGGTCTCCAACCTGATCAACTTCGCGTACGTCCGCCAGGGCGAGCCTCTCGGCCTCGGTCACGCCGTGCTGGTCACGCGCGAACTCGTGGGCCAGGAACCGTTCGCGGTCATTCTCGGCGACGACGTCATCGACGCGAACCCACCCGCCTTGCGCCAGATGGTCGACGTGTTCGACCGCGTGCAGGGCCCTGTTCTCGCCGTCGAGCGCGTGCCGGAAGAGAGCGTCTCGTCCTACGGGATCGTGGAGGTCGCCGAAACGCTTGGCGACGGCGTGTACCGGGTCAAGGACCTGGTGGAGAAGCCGCGCCGCGAAGATGCGCCGTCCAACCTGGCGATCATCGGCCGCTACATCCTGACGCCAGATATCTTCCCCGCGCTGAAGGCGACGGTGGTCGATCGCACGGGCGAGATTCAGTTGACCAACGGCCTTCGCCGGCTGCTGCAGGACCGGCCGATCTACGCCTGCGAGGTGAAGGGCGTCCGGCACGACACCGGCAACAAGCTGGGATTCCTGAAGGCGGTGGTCTACTTCGCGCTGCGGCGGCCCGACCTGGCCGAGCCCTTCCGGAAGTACCTCAGGGAGAACGCGGGAATCTAAATACTTCGACTCGCAATGACGGCCACGATCGGCTTTCGCCGCATGTGGCCGGTTGTACTCGCTCAGCACTCAGTCCTGAGGGCACACATACGTCGCCGTATTTGTGCATCGAAAGACTCAGCTACTTCTTGTCGCTGCTCGCTGTCGTGCTCGACGAGGACCTACTCGCCGAGGGCGTGCTCGCCGAGGGCGTGCTCGCTGGCGTGCTCGACGAAGGCATGCTCGGCGTTGAAGGCGTGCTGCTGGCGCTCTTCGACTCGCTGCTGGCGGCTGGCTTGTCTGTGGCGCTGGTGCTCGTGTCGCTCGACGAAGAGGTCTCCGACTCTCCCCCACCCTTCCCCTTCCGCGCGTAGTCGGTGATGTACCAACCGGTCCCCTTGAACTGGATGGCAGGCGCCGATAGCATGCGCCGAGCCTGTCCCCCGCACGTTCGGCACGTCTCGACTGGCGCGTCCGAGTACTTCCTGATCACCTCGAAAGTGACAAGGCATCTCTCACATCGGTATTCGTAGAGTGGCATGGACCCCGTCTTCTCTGTTCTCTCTTCCGCCTGCTGTCTGCCCTTCGACTCGCGTCCCTCGCTCAGGACCAGCCCGTCGACTCCCGTCCCTCGCTCAGGACCAGCCCTTCGACTCGCGTCTCTCGCTCAGGACGCGCTGCCTGCTGCTTGCTACTCCAGCACGTCCCCGCGGTCCCCCGGCAGCATCAGCTTGCGCTGCGCCCAGATCGGCAGCGTTCCGTTGTCGAGATACGTGTCGTGGAACGCCCGCAGCGAGAACTTGCTCCCCTGCAGCGCCTTGTAGTCTGCGCGCAACTTCAGCAGCATCAGCTTGCCGGCGCTGTAGACCAGGTATGTCGGATCGAACGTGCCGCGCTCGGCCTCTCGCCGCGCGCCGGTCTCCTCCATGAACGCCTCGTCGCGGAAGAACCGCATCCCGGCTTCGACCGACATGTCCTCGGCATGGAGCCGGATGCCGACGATGAAGCGGGCGAGGCGGATGAGGGCCTCAGCCAGCTGGCCGAGACGGACTTCCGCGTTGCCCTTCTCGAACCCGGCCTCGATCATCATCTGTTCGCAGTAGTGCGCCCAGCCTTCGACCGCCGATGCCGGCGAGAACAGCAGCGACTTCCGGAGCTTCGATTCGATCTGGCGGAGGTGCAGCGCGTGCACGAAGTGGCCGGGATACGCCTCGTGCATCGAGATCGACCAGAGCGTGGCCGAGGCGAAATCGCGGAGGTAATCCGCCTGGCGCTCGGCCGGCCACGACGGGTCGGCGTCGGTCACGTAGTAGTAGGAGCGCGTCGGCTTCGTCTCGAACGGGCCCGGCGTCCACAGGCTGGCGAAGGTCCAGCGATAGAAGTCGGGCGTCCGTGCGACGACCAGGGGTTCGCCAGGCGGAATGGTCACCAGATCGTGGCGCTCGATGAATGTCAAGAGGCTGGCAATCTGATCCTGCGCCGTCTTCACCAAGTGCCCGGGCGCCGGGTGGTCGTCTTTCACGCGACGCCACGCCGCTATCGAGTCGCCGCCGCCGTCGAGGCGGCCCGCCACGCGGCGGAACTCCTCCTGGGTGGCCCACAGCTCTCGGCCGGCGATGGCCAGCAATTTGTCCACGCCGATCGAGAGCCCTTCCTCCAACTTCAGTTTCTTCTCGAACTTCTCACGGCCCAGCCGGAACGAGGCGCGCGCGCGCGGCGCGAGCTCGGCTTCCAGGTAGCCGATGTACCCATTGAGCGCGTCGGCGGCCTCCACCGACGCGTCCGCCAGGTCGCCGAGCAGGCGCAGGTCGTCCACGCCCGAGAACGCCCGCGGCAGGTCGTGCTCGATGAACTTCAGCACGCCGCGCAATGTCTCCATTCCGACCTTGACGTAGATGCCGGGCGGTTCCTTCACGTTGTCGCGCGCCGCCTGCATCAGCCTTGGCGCCTGGCGCAGCTTGGACAGCACGCGGCGGGCGCGTTCGTCCTCGGGCGCGTACGGGAAGATGGCCTGCGTCGCAAGGCTCGTCGCCAGGACATCGGCGTAGTACTGCGGGTTGCGCTCCCACGTGCGGACTTCTTCGATCTCGAAGATCCGCCCCCGGATGTTCGCAGCAATGACCGGGTGCTCGACCCGCTCGACCTCCGTGAGACCCTCGTGCGGTATCTCGTCGAGCCTCCTGGCAAACCCAGACAAGGCTCGCGCCTGCGACTCGAGCGCGCTTCGACTCAGATCCTCGAGAAGGTCGTCGTGCGTGTGCACGCCGTCGAGGGCCGCGCCGGTCGGCTGGATCTCGTACAGGTACCGCAGGTAATCGTCTACAAAATGATGTAGCGGTTCGGATGAATGCACGGTCGCGCCTCGCCTACGCCGTTTCCGGCCGCCGCCGCCGCCCGGTCCGACGACCCCCGTCGTCCGTGCCTCGGCAGACTGCCCCTCTTACAATGGTACAATATCTGAACGGTCGAGGCCATTCATGGGCGTTCCTACACTCTTCCTTGTCGCCACACCCATCGGCAACCTGGAAGACATCACCCTCAGAGCGCTCCGCGTGTTGCGGGAGGTATCGCTGGTCGCCGCGGAAGACACCCGGCGGACAGCGAAGCTTCTGTCGCACTACGAGATCCACACCCCAACCACCAGCTTCTACGAACAGGTGGAGCGCGAAAAAACGCCTCGCTTGATCGCGCGGCTGGCGGCCGGCGAAAGCATCGCCCTGGTGTCCGACGCGGGAACGCCGGGCATCTCGGACCCCGGCTACCGGTTGACGAAAGCAGCCATCGCCGCCGGCGCCCGGGTGGAAGCCATTCCCGGCGCCAGCTCGGTGCTGGCCGCCCTCGTGCCGTCCGGCCTTCCAACCGATGCATTTTCTTTTGTCGGTTATCCACCCCCGAGAGCGCAGGCGCGTGCCCGCTGGCTGTCGGAGTTCGAATCCCGCCGCGAGACGCTCGTCTTTTTCGAGGCTCCCCACAGGATCCGCGAAACGCTCGCGGCGGTTCTCCAGGTTCTGGGCGACCGACCCGTCGTAGTCGGCCGGGAACTGACGAAGATCCACGAGGAGTTCATTCGCGGCTCCGTCTCGACGGTCCTGGCAGCCCTTCCTCCCCCAAGGGGAGAGTTTACTGTTGTGCTGGGTGGTGCAGAGGTTCTGGCGTCACCCGATCCCCTTCCTTCCGACGCAGCACTGCTCGAGTCTTTCTATCGTTTGACCGAAAACGAGGGCTTGTCGCGCCGGGATGCCATCAGCAGGCTCGCGAAACGCCATGGCCTGGCTTCGAGGGAAGTGTACGGAGCCATCGAGAAGGCGAAGACCTCGGTCGAATGACCGACATTTTGAAGGTTATTGACTAGCCTTGCACTGGCGCCTTGACCGGAACCTGTCCATTTGTTAAGTTAGCGCCGCTATCATGTAATGTTCCCAGGGCGCCGCCCTCCTCTGGATCAGCCCATGCCCAAGCAGCGCCGCAGTCAGCCTCCACGCCGCGCGACGACGAAACCGACGACTCGCGCGCATCCGAAGCCTGCCAAGACGGCCAAGACGGCAAAGACGGCCAAGGCGTCGAAGCCGAAGCCATCGAAAGCCGCGGCGCCGCACGCGCGCGCTCCGGTTCCCGCGATGAAAAAGAACGGGCGGCGCCCTGCAGCGAAGACACCCGCGCTGCCGAGGAAGACGCAGCCCTCGTCGCACGACCTCGCGGTAAACGCGTTCGAGCGCGGGTTCCAGGCTCTTCAGCAGCGGCAGTTCGCCCGTGCCGCCGAACTCCTCAGGGCGGTCGTGAGCAACTTTCCGGACGAAAAGGAGTTGCTGGAACGCGCGCGGGTGTACCTGAGCATCTGCGCGCGGCAGGCCGGTCTCCGCGATTCCAGGCCGCGCTCGTTCGACGAGCGAGTCAATGCCGCGACGGTTGCGATCAACCGGGGCGCATTCGACGAAGGCCTCGCGTCGCTCCGCAAGCTCGAGAGTGAGGAACCGGGCTGCGATCACGTGCACTACATGCTGTGCGTGGTCTACACGTCGAGCGGCGAGCCGGCGAAGGCGTTGGAGCACCTTCGCCGGGCGATCGAGCTGAACCCGGAGAAACGCTGTCTGTCCGCGCAGGATGCCGACCTCGAACCTCTCCGCCAGAACGCCGGTTTCGCGGCCCTGCTCGGGGCGTCAGATCCCCGCCGGCGGGTCGTGGCGCGAAAGAGGTAGGCCCATGTCTACGTCGCACGTCCTGATCCTTGCCGCCGGCAAGGGCACCCGGATGAAGTCTGGCCGGCCCAAAGTGCTTCACCACGTGGCCGGCGCCCCGATGATCGACTACGTCCTCGCCACTGCCGCTACACTCGGCGCGGCCACCCGGACCGTCGTCGTCGGCCACGAGGCCGACCAGTTGCGCGCGGCGCTGGCCGCGTACCCGGATCTCCGGTTCGTCCTCCAGCAGCCCCAGTTGGGAACCGCGCACGCGGCGATGCAAGCTGAGCCATTATTCGCCGGCGTCCGCGGAACTCTGGTGCTCCTCTCAGGCGACGTACCCCTGCTCTCGGCCGACACGCTGCGCACGCTGCTGGCGCGCCACCAGGAAACGGGCGCGGCCGCTACGGTGCTGACCGCCGTCGTGGACAACCCGTTCGGCTACGGCCGGGTCGTCCGCGATAGCGACGAGGTCCTCCGCATCGTCGAGCAGCGGGACGCGACGCCCGGCGAGCGAGAGGTCCGAGAGATCAACTCGGGCATTTACGCATTCGACCTCGAGCCACTGTTCCGAGCGCTCGGCCAGGTGGCCTCTGACAATGCGCAGCAGGAGTACTACCTCCCCGACTTGGTCGCTATCTACCGGCGGGCTGGGCGCCGGGTGGCTGCGCTCGCCGTCGATCGCCCCGAAGAAATCCTCGGCATCAACACGCGGGAAGAGCTCGCGGCCATGAGCGAACGGGTGTGGCAGACGCGGCGCGTTGCCCTGATGACGTCAGGCGTCACACTCGAAGACCCCGCGACGACCTACGTGGACAAAGACGTGGTGGTCGGCACGGACACGGTGATTCGCCCCGGCGTTTCACTCCTGGGTCGAACGACGGTCGGGGCAAGGGCGGTCATCCACTCTGGCGTGCGCATCGTGGACTCGGAGTTGGGCGACGACGTCACGGTGCTCGACCACTGCCTCGTCGTGGGAGCGCGTATTGCAGAGGGCGTGGCCATCGGGCCGTTCGCGCATATCCGCCCCGGGTCGGAAATCTGCGCGGGCGCGCGGGTCGGGAATTTCGTGGAGCTGAAGAAGACGCGGCTGGGCGCAGGGTCGAAAGCAGGCCACCTGGCGTACCTCGGCGACGCGACGATCGGCGAGAAAGTGAACATCGGGGCGGGCACAATCACGTGCAATTACGACGGCGTCAACAAGAACCGGACGGTGATCGAGGACGGCGTCTTCATCGGCAGCGACACCCAGTTGATCGCGCCGGTCACCATTGGCCGGGGGGCATACGTGGCGGCCGGATCGTCGATCACCAAGGACGTTCCGGCGGGCGCGCTCGGCATCGCACGCGGCAGGCAGGAGAACAAGGAAGGCTGGGCGACGTTGAAGAAAGTGCAACAGAAGGTCGAGAAGAAGACGTAGGGGGAGACGCCTATGTGCGGCATTATCGGTTACATCGGACCCAAACCCGTTGTCCCGGTCCTCATCGACGGCCTGCGGCGGCTCGAGTATCGCGGATACGATTCGGCGGGCATCGCGGTGGTGCGGCAGGGCACGATCAACCTGCGGCGAAGCGCCGGCAAGCTGTCCCGCCTCGAGGATGTCATCAGGGCGGAGCCACTCGAAGGGGAGTACGGCGTCGGCCACACGCGGTGGGCCACGCACGGCCGGCCCACCGAGGAGAACGCCCACCCGCACCGCGACTGCACGGGCCACATCGTCGTCGTCCACAACGGCATCATCGAGAACTACCTCGATCTGAAGCACGAACTGCAGGGTCAGGGCCACAAGTTCGTCACCGAGACGGACACCGAGATCGTGGCGCACCTGGTGGAGCAGGAACTGAAGGGGGTGGAGGCGAACGATGGCCTCGAGGGCGCCACGCGTCGCGCGATCGCGCGCATGCGCGGCATGTTCGCGCTCGTCCTGATCTCTTCCGACGAGCCGCAGAAGATCGTCGCGGTCCGGAACGGCCCTCCGCTGGTGGTCGGCATTGGAGACGGCGAGTACTTCGTGGCCTCGGACATCCCGGCCATCCTCGCCCACACGCGCGACGTGGTCTTCCTCGGCGACGAGGAAATGGCGGTGCTGACCAAGGACGGCGTCACCTTCACCAACTTCGCGGGCACGAAGCTCGACCGCCCGACGCAGCGGGTGCTGTGGAATCCGATCCAGGCCGAGAAGGCCGGGTTCAAGCACTTCATGCTGAAGGAGATCTTCGAGCAGCCTCAGGCGGTGCGCGACACCGTGCTCGGGCGCGTGTCACTCGACACCGGGCGCGTGTTCCTCGAAGAGATGACGCTGTCGGACGCGAACCTCGCGGAGGTCGAGAACGTGACGATCATCGCGTGCGGCACGTCGTGGCACGCGGGGTTGATCGGCAAGTACCTGATCGAGAGCCTGGCGCACCTCCCGGTCGAAGTCGACTACGGCTCGGAGTACCGCTATCGCAATCCGATCGTCGGCAGGAAGACACTGGCCGTCGTGATCACGCAGTCGGGCGAAACGGCCGATACGCTCGCCGCGCTGCGCGAAGCGAAAGCCAAGGGTGCGCGCAGCCTCGCCATCTGCAACGTCGTCGGCAGCATGGCCACGCGCGAGAGCGACGGCACCGTCTACACCCACGCGGGGCCGGAGATTGGCGTGGCGTCCACCAAGGCGTTCACGTCGCAGCTCGTCGCGCTCCACCTGCTGGCCCTGCACCTGGCGCAGGTGCGCGGCGCGATCGCCCCCGCAGAGGCGCGCGAGGAAATCGACGGGCTGCTCCAGTTGCCCACGCTGATCGATCAGACGCTGCGAGTGTCGGCGCTGGTGGACGAGATCGCGCGGCGATTCTACAACCGCCGCGACTTCCTGTTCCTCGGTCGCGGCATCAACTACCCAATCGCGCTCGAGGGCGCGCTGAAGCTGAAAGAGATCTCCTATATTCACGCCGAGGGATATCCGGCCGGCGAGATGAAGCACGGGCCGATCGCGCTCATCGACGAACAGATGCCAGTGGTGGCACTGGCGCCGCGCGACCATGTCTTCGAGAAGATGCTGAGCAACATCCAGGAGGTCAAGGCGCGCGGCGGCTCGGTGATCGCGCTGACGACGGGCCGCGACGAGCTGGTCGAGAGTCTGCTCGACACCGAGCACGACTCGATCATCAGCCTCCCGGAGACCAGGGTCCGACTATCGCCGGTGATCATGGTCCTGCCGCTGCAACTGCTTGCGTATCACATCGCCGTGCGCCGCGGGTGCGACGTCGATCAACCCCGTAACCTGGCGAAGAGTGTCACGGTAGAATAGTGGACTTCCTCGACGAACTGAACCCCGAGCAGCGCGAGGCCGTGCTGCAGGTTGACGGACCCTTGCTGATTCTCGCCGGCGCGGGCTCGGGGAAGACGCGAGTCATTGCCTACCGCGTCGCCTACCTGGTCGGCGCGGGCCACGCGGCCGCGCGCGAAGTGGTGGCGGTCACGTTCACCAACAAGGCGGCCGAGGAGATGCAGCAGCGCGTCGCCACGCTGCTGGGCGACGCCG
>JANYLG010000179.1 GCA_025363775.1 Acidobacteriota bacterium
GACCTTCGCTGTAGCGCGCGGCCGGTCGACCGGCCGCGCCCAAGACAGATTCCAGGGGCCCTACGGACACTTGCTTCAACCGTGACGATCGCAGCCCTGGAAGATGTCGATCGTCCCCAGGTGTCTCGTCGCTACTTCGCGGTGATGATGAAGTGGCCCCGCCGGTTCTGTGACCAGCAGCCTTCGTTTTCATCGGAGCAGAACGGCTGCTCCTTGCCCTTGCTGACGACCAGCAAACGGTCGGCGCCCACGCCGAGGCTCACCAGGTAGCTCTTCACGCCGGTCCCCCGCCGTTCACCGAGCGCCAGGTTGTACTCGGCTGTGCCACGCGAGTCGCAGTGGCCTTCGACGGTGACCTTGACCGTCGCCCACTTCTTGAGCCAGTCCGCGTTCTTCTGCATCGCGGCCCGACCCTCCTCCTTCAGGTCTGACTTGTCGTACTCGAAGAACGCGTCGGTCAACGGCTTCTCGGCGTTCAGTTGGTCGAGCGTCTTGCCCGCGAACAGTTGATCCTCGGTCAGGGGTGCCGGGGCTGGCGGTGCCGGAGGTGGAGGTGGTGGCGGTGGTGGCGGCGGTGGCGCCGGCGTGGCCGCTGGCGGCGGTGCTGGCGGCGGAGCCGTCTGTGGCGGCGCTTTGTGGCAGCCGGCCGCGGCGATGCCAATAGCGGCTGCAACGCTTGCAGCTACCAGGATCCGAGCTAGACGTGTCATCGTGACTCTCCTCGAGCAGCCAATCTCGAGCGCGGCCGTGTTGTGGGGCAGGTCCTCCGTGAAAGGAAATCGACTGGCCGTTGGCCGCGATCAGACAGCAGGACGCCAGCTTATCGGTTTTGTTCACGGTGTGTCAAACGCCGTGCGTGGCTCGCGGCATCAGCGAAGGTCGTGCGTGCGCTCGCGCGGCGGCTTCCGGTAGAATCTCGCCGTGGACCGACTCCTCGAAGCGACCTTCCGGGCCGAAACCCGACACTTCTGGTTCCGGGGGCTGCGCCGATTCGCGCGCCCCCTGCTGGCGGCCGCCGTCGCGGGGCGACCGCGGCCGCGGGTGCTCGACGCGGGATGCGGCACGGGCTGTAACCTGCGGCTCCTCCCGGAACTCGCCGGAGGCTACGGCTTCGACCTCAACCGGGTGGGCCTCCGCCATGCCCGTGAATCGGGGAACGCCCGCGTGGCGCGTGCGAGCGTGACCGCGATCCCGTTCGCCGACGCCGCGTTCGACGTGGTCACGTCGTTCGACGTGCTCTACGCGCTGACGGAGGACGATGCACGGCGGGCGATGTCGGAGATGGCGCGCGTGCTGAAGCCAGGAGGGACGCTGATCGTCAACGTCGCGGCGCTCGACATCCTCCGCGGCGGACACGCCGTGCTCGCCGAGGAGTTACGGCGATACGATCGGCGCATGCTGACGGACGCCGTGGCGGAGGCCGGCCTGCGGACGATCCGGCTGACGTATACGAACGCCTCGCTGTTCCCGGTGATCCTGGCCGCACGGGTCCTGCAGCGGGTGGCCGGCATGAACACGCCGGAAGAAACCGGGCGCGAGATCTCGGTGCCGCCAGCCCCCGTCAACGCCGTGCTCGATGCCATCCTCACCTTCGAGGCCTGCGCCCTGCGCGCCATCGACATGCCCTTTGGCAGTTCGCTCCTGTGCGCCGCCAGGAAGCCAGGCCACGACTGAATTGGGGAACCGCGATTCTCGGCCGTGAAGGTCGGGGGCGCTGCCGGCGCTGGTCGGAAGTCGACATCGTGCCCGGCCGCGTACGGCGTGGCGCGCCGGGGCTACGACACCGCGCGCATCGGCAGCACTTCGTTCAGGCTGCCTGTGCGGTAGCCCTGGAGGTCGAGACTGACGTAGCGATACCCGATCGTCTTCAGGTCCTTCACGATCGTGTCTCGCACGTCGTCTTCCAGAATACGGCGCATGTCGTCCGCGCTGACTTCCAGCCGGGCGACGTCGCCGTGATGCCGGACGCGGCAGTGGCGGAAGCCGAGCGAGTGCAGGACGTCCTCCGCCTGCTCGATCATCTTCAGTTTCTCGACGGTGACTTCGGCGCCATAGGGAATTCGCGATGACAGGCAGGCCGAAGCCGGCTCATCCCACGTCGGCAGTTCGAGTCGCCGCGACAACTGGCGGATCTCCGCCTTGGTGAGACCGGCTTCGTCGAGCGGGCTGCGAACGCCGTACTCCCGTGCGGCCTCCCGGCCCGGTCGATAGTCGCCCCGGTCGTCGGCGTTGTTGCCGTCCACGACCGCAGCAAGCCCGCGATCGCGGGCGAGCGACGTGAGACGGCCAAACAACTCCTGCTTGCAGTAGTAGCAGCGGTTGGACGGGTTGGCGCGGTACTCCGGCCGCTCCATCTCCGAGGTCGCCAGGAACTCGTGGTGAAGCTTGAAGTCGCGGGCGATCCTGAGCGCAAGCTCGCGGTGCCTGGTCGGATAGCTCGGGCTGTCGGCGGTCACGCAGAGCGCGCGGTCGCCGAGCACCTCGGTCGCCATGGCGGCCAGGTAGGCGCTGTCCACGCCTCCACTGAACGCCACGACCACCGACCCGATCTGCTGGAGGAGGTGCCGAAGCGCCTGGTCTTTCAGGTCCAGCGAATCGCCACCGTCGTTTGTCGTGCCCCGTGTCGCTTGGTCAGTCACTCGTCCTCGTCCTCGTCGAGTTCGTCCTCGTCCTCGTCTTCGTCGAGTTCGTCCTCGTTCTCTTCCGGCGCGACATCGAGTTCGACCGGGACGACGCTGGTCACCTCGAGATGGCTGCCGCATTCAGAACAGCTGATCAGGTCGCCCTTCTCGATGTCGTCTTCATCTACTTCGACATCGGCTTCGCACTCTGGGCACATGGCCATACCCATCCTCCTGGGGTGGTTGCCCGCGTCAAGACCGGCTCGCCCCCGGACTCGACAACGACCGTCCCGACGAAACGTTGCGGCGAGAGTGGGGTCGGATTATAGCGAGATCGAATCAGATCCTGCAATCTGCCCACCCACGCCCGTCGGTCTAACGTCCCATGCTGGCTCTCCCGATAAGGAAGATCGATGACGTCCGGGAGGGCTCCGACGAAGACCGTCCTGATTGCCGATGACGCAGAGTTCGTGCGCGAGCGGTTCCAAACTGCCATCCAGGAAGCCGGCCACCGGGCGGTCACCGCCAGGAGCGGCGTGGAGCTCCTCGGCCGCGTGCGTGCCGACCTCGAGGAACTCGACCTGCTCGTCCTCGATCTGCGGCTGCCCTTTGCGTCCGGGGTCGAACTCGTTCGCGCGGTTCGCAAGCTGGACGGCGGTCGCATCCCGATCCTCGTCTTCAGCGGGACGATCACCAGCGCGGAAGAAGTCCGTGAACTCGCGGCCCTCGGCGTGGCAGGCTATATCAACGAGTATAGCGCGGTGCAGCACATCCTGCCGTCACTCGCGCCGCACCT
Organism: Acidobacteriota bacterium; assembly: GCA_025363775.1. Taxonomy (GTDB): domain Bacteria; phylum Acidobacteriota; class Vicinamibacteria; order Vicinamibacterales; family Fen-181; genus FEN-299. The sequence goes on from JANYLG010000179.1 coordinate 3,418, forward strand.
TTTCCCCGACAACTTCAACCGCCGCTCCAGCCCGCGCGTCGTGCTCAGCGTCCCGGTGGCGTACCGCTTCGGCGATACCATCACCGCCGTGCTCATGCTGACCCTCGGGAAGGGAGGTCTGAGCATCAGGACGATGAGCCCGCTGCAGGTCGGATCGAAGACGCGGGTCCGGTTCCGCATGCCCGGCGCCCGCCGGGAAGTCGAAGCCGATGCGAAGGTGACGTGGAGCGACGGTCGGATAGGCATGGGCCTGGAGTTCGAGCGACTCGACGCGATCGACCAGGACGCGATCGACGAGTTCGTGGACGGCCACTTCTTCACCGCTCAGGGATAGCCGGCAGCGCCTGGCGTTTGCATCCGACCCTTTCCCCCGCTACAGTTCTGGCATGAATCAGGCGTCGATCGACATCGCCGGACGGTTCGCTGCCGTGCTCCTGCTGGTGTGCGCCAACGGCTTTTTCGTCGCGGCCGAATTTGCGCTCGTCACGGTGCGAAAGACGCGAATCAACCAGTTGATTGCAGAAGGGAATCGACGCGCGATCGGGGTGCGCGACGCGATTGCCGAGCCGGATCGCTTCATCGCCGCCACCCAGGTCGGCATCACCATGGCGAGCCTGGCGCTCGGCTGGGTCGGTGAGCCCGCTGTGGCGAGATCGATCGAGCCGCTCCTGGCGTACCTGCCGACCGAGTGGGCGCGGGTCGGCGCCCATTCCATCGGGATCGGCATCTCCTTCGCCTTCATCACCTCGCTGCACGTCGTCGTGGGCGAACTGGCGCCGAAGACGATTGCGCTCCAGTACGCCGAGAAGACCGCGCTGCTGGTGACAGCGCCCACCCGCCTCTTCATGACGGCGCTGTGGCCGTTCATCGCGTTGCTCAACGGTCTCGGCACGCGGCTGGTCAGGATGCTCGGCCTCCGGGCGCCGAGCCGCCACTCGATGGTCCACTCCGAAGAGGAACTGAAGATGCTCGTGACCGCCAGCCAGGAAGCGGGCGTGCTCGAGGAAGACGAAGAGCAGATGCTCCATCGCGTCTTCGGCTTCGGCGACCTGACCGCGGGCCAGGTGATGGTGCCGCGCACCGAGATGAACGGCATCTGGGCGGACGCCACGCTGACGCAACTGATCGAACTGGTGTCGCGCCAGCCGCATCCGTGGCTCCCGGTGTACGGCAATGGCCTGGACGACATCCTCGGGTTCCTCCACGTGGAGGATGTCTTCCCTGCGCTCAGTCAGCCGCCCGCGCAGTTTCGCGTCACCGATTACCTGCGCGAGGCCATGACCGTGCCCGAGACACTCAACGCTGACGACGTGCTCGAGGAGATGAGGCGCCACGGGACGCACCACGCGGTGGTCATCGACGAGTACGGCGGGACGGCCGGCCTGGTCACGTTCGAAGGGCTGATGGAGCGAATCGTCGGCGAGGTGGGCAGCGAGTTCAACCCGGGTCGCACGAGGATCTCGGTGCTGCCTGACGGGTCGGCCCTGATCGATGGCCTGGCGCTGACCACCGACGTGAACGTCCAGTTCGGCCTGCACATCGACGAAGACGTGTATACGACCGTCGGGGGATTCGTGCTCGGCCAACTCGGTCGCCGCGCACGCCTGGGCGACCGGGTTGAGGTCGAAGGACGCACGCTGCGCGTCGAAGCGCTCGACCGCCTCCGGGTGGCGCGCGCCTACCTCTCCGGCCCCAGACGGGGTCGGGAGGAGTAGAAGCGGTGGCCACTGGTTCTGTCAGTCGCTTTCCAGCAGCCGCAGGCCGTTGGCAATCACGAGGAGGGACGCCCCCATGTCGGCGGCGACCGCCATCCACAACGTCGCCGCACCGGCGATCGCCAAGCCAAGGAACAAGGCCTTCAGGCCCAGGGCAACGGCGATGTTCGTCCGGATGTTGCGGACGGTCGCCCGGCCGAGGCGCAGGAAGTAGGGGACGGCCAGCAGTTCGTCCGCCATCAGCGCGACGTCTGCGGTCTCCAGCGCCGCGTCGGTCCCGGCGGCACCCATCGCGATGCCGACGTCGGCAGCGGCCAGCGCGGGCGCGTCGTTGACGCCGTCACCCACCATCGCCACCGCGCCGTACCGCCGCTTGAGGTCTTCGATTGCCGCCACCTTGTCGGCGGGCAGCAGTTCGGCGCGCCATTCGTCCAGGCCAAGCGCCGAGCCGATGGCAGCAGCCGTCTGCGCGTTGTCGCCGGTCAGCATCACCACGCGTTCAATCCCGCCCTGGCGCAGACGGCTGACGGCCGCGCGGCCCGAGTCGCGGATCGCGTCCGCGACACCGATGATCCCGACGATCCGTCTGCCGCGCGCGACGAGAACAGCCGTGCGGCCGGCGCGGCCCAGATCGTCGAGCTGCCGGTCGATCGCGGGCGAGCACAGCGCCCGCTCTTCGAAGAGTCGATGGTTCCCGACGAGGACGTGCTCGCCCCCGACGCTGGCTTCCGCACCAAGACCAGGCAGCGCGCGGAACCCCTCGCCAGCCGGGAGCCGAGAGTCGTCGTGCCGGGCACGACGGAGAATGGCGCGGGCAACGGGATGCTCGGACCGCGCTTCGACCGCGGCCGCGAGGCGCAGGATCTCGGTGGGCACCACGCCGTTCACGGAAATCACGTCCACCACCTCGGGATGCCCCCGCGTCAGGGTGCCTGTCTTGTCGAACGCCACCACGCGCACCTCCGCCGTGCGCTCGAGGTGAGCCCCTCCCTTGATCAGCACACCGCGCCGGGCGGCGCCGGCCAGTGCCGACACGATCGAGACGGGCGTGGAGATCACCAGGGCGCACGGGCACGAGATGACGAGGAGCACCAGCGCGCGGTAGAACCACGATCCCCACGGCTGACCGAAGAGCGCTGGCGCTATCAGGGCGACCATCGCGGCGGCGACGATCACGGCTGGCGTGTAGTACCGCGCGAAGCGCTCGACGAAGCCCTGTGATGGAGCCCGCTGGGCCTGCGCCACCTCGACCAGGTTGATGATGCGGGCCATCGTCGTGTCGCGGCCCAGTCGCGTCACGCGAATCTCCAGGGCGCCATGGCCGTTGATCGTCCCGGCGAACAGGTCGTCGCCCACGCGCTTGTCGACCGGCAGGGATTCGCCGGTGATGGGCGCCTGGTTCACATCGCTCCCACCGTCGGTGATCCGCCCGTCGATCGGGATCTTCTCGCCGGGCTTCACGATGATCGTGTCGCCGACGATCAGTTCGTCCACGGGGACACGCTGCTCGCGGCCGTCGCGACGGACCAGCGCGTCGGCGGGCGCCAGTTCCATCAGCGCGCGAATCGCGTGGCGAGCGCGGTCCATGCTGCGCGTTTCGAGCCACTGGGCCAGGGCGAACAGGAAGATCACCGCGGCCGCTTCCGACCATTCGCCGATGATCATCGCGCCGGCCACGGCGACGAGCATCAGCACGTTGATGTCGAGCGAGAACGCGCGCGCCGACGACCAGGCGCGCCGGACCGTGTTGACGCCTCCGGCGCCGATGGCGAACAGGTACGCGGGGATGACCAGGCCGGGCCCCACCCCCCCGACGTGCATGAGGAAACCGGCCGCGAAAGCGATGCCCGATAGCGCGACCAGGCGCACCCGGCTGGACGAGCCCAGGCTGATCGGGGTGGACAAGGATTCGTGTTCGAGCCAGGCGCGCATGCCGGTGGCGTTCACCGCATCGGCAACCGCCGCGGCTGAGAGGCGGGAGGCATCGTGCGTCACCCGCAGTCGCTGGTTGAGGATGTCCGCCGTAAACCGCTCGAGTCCCGGGAGGTGAGACAGGCGCCGTTCGAGGAGCTGCACTTCATCGTGGCAGTCCATCCCCTCGATTCGGTAGGTCGACTCGGTGTGCACCTCGCACACCGTGCAGGCGACCGTGTCGGCGCGAGCCGTCATCGGGGCGTCCTCCCGGTGGCGGCTGGCGACCCGCCGCTGGCTTCATCCACGTGGCGGAGCCCCTCGTCAAAGAGCGTGATGATGTGGCCATCGTCGAGCGCATAGAACATCATCCGGCCATCGCGGCGCGACCGCACGAGACGCAGGTTGCGGAGCAGCCGGAGCTGGTGGGACACGGCCGACTCGGTCAGGCCAAGCAGCGTGGCCAGGTCGCACACGCAGAGTTCGTCGCGCGACAGCGCATCGAGGATGCGCACGCGGGTCGGATCGCCGAGCAGACGGAACGTCTCGGAGAGCGCGCTGACCTGTCGCGAGCCGATGAGTGCCGCGCGGACGCGCTCGACCCGGGCGGCGTCGGCGATGAAGACCTCACAGGCGTCGGGGTCGCGGGTCTCGGCATGCGGGTCCTGGACGGCGGGGTCTCTTATCATTGGCCCCTCCTGCTAATGAATGAACATATGTTCATGCGTTCAATAATAACATCAGAGGACGGCCGTCACAAGCGATTCGACGTCAGACAGACGGAAGGCGTGAGGCGGGGTCAGACCTGAAAAAATGAAGTTTCAAGACCTGACCCCCAAGCGAGCGGCTACAGGGCGGCGATGGCGGCGTTCAGTTTCTGGTAATCGGGCTCGTTCCCGGGGGTGGCGGTCACTTCGGCGTGCCGTACGACGCCCTGCTTGTCGATGAGGAAAACGGCCCGCTTCGACACGCCCTTCAGTCCCACCATGTCGTCGAGATAGACCCCGTAAGCCCTGATGACGTCCTTGTTGAAGTCGCTGAGCAACGGGAAGGTGAGGCCATTCTGCTGGCCGAACGCCTTCAGGGTGAACGGCGTATCCACGCTGAGGCCATACACCTGCGCGTTCGCCTTGTTGAGCTGCGCCAGCTGGTCGCGGAACGTGCACAGTTCCTTGGTACAGACTGACGTGAATGCGGCCGGGAAGAAGGCCAGCACGGTGTTGTGCTGCCCGAACCCGGCACTCAGGGTCACGTCCTGCATGTCCTGGTTCTTGAGCGTGAAGTCGGGAGCTTTCGTTCCTACGTCTGCGGACATCTCGCCTCCTCTCACTGTTTGCGTGCAACCGGGAGCGCCTTCGGTTATCGTAACCTACCCACGGTTTCGGCGGAACCCGTCGGCGCCAGGGCGCGCTTGTCGCCCATCGAGGACTTCGACTACCATGAACGGTTGGGTTCGCTTCAACGGAGCATCAGAGTGATCGAGGTTCAACATCTGACGAAACGCTACGGCCGGGTGACGGCCGTGGATGACGTGACCTTCCGGGTCGAGCGGGGAGAAATCCTCGGCTTCCTCGGCCCGAATGGTGCCGGCAAGACGACGACCATGCGCGTCCTCACCGGCTACATGCCCGCCACGTCCGGCCGGGCGATCGTGGCCGGCTTCGACGTCTTCGATCAGCCGCTCGAGGCCAAGCGACGCACGGGCTATCTGCCCGAAACGCCGCCGCTCTACCCTGAGATGACCGTCCGCGAGTACCTGGAGTTTGTCGCCCGGATCAAGGGCGTCTCGTCGGGCGAGCGCTCGGCCCGGGTGAACACCGCGATGGAGAAGACGCGCATCACCGACATGGCGGCCCGCCGCTGCGGCCAGCTCTCCAAGGGCTACCGCCAGCGCGTGGGCCTGGCGCAGGCGCTCATCCACAACCCCGATGTGCTGATTCTCGACGAGCCGACCGCCGGCCTCGACCCGAAGCAAATCATCGAGACCCGCGAGCTGATCAAGCAACTGGCGGGCGATCACACGGTCATCCTCAGCACGCACATCCTGCCGGAGGTGTCGCAGACCTGCCAGCGCGTGGTCATCATCAACCGCGGCCGGGTGGTCGCCGTCGATTCACCGGCGAACCTCACCCGCCGACTGGGCGGCGCCCAGACGATGTACGTCCAGGTGGACGGCGCCTCGGACGGCGCGCCGGCGGCGCTCGAGCGCCTCACCGGCATCACGCGGGTAGCCGAGGTCGATCGCCAGGACGGCATCGTGGGCTACGAGGTGGACAGTGAGCCGGGCCACGACCTGCGCCGCGACATCGCGCGCGCCGTGGTCACGTCCGGGTGGGGCCTGCTCGAGCTGCGCCCCGTCCGCATGAGCCTGGAGGACATCTTCCTCCAGTTGACGACGGAGGAGCAGCCCGGGGAGGCGACGATCCAATGACGAACATCCTCGCAATCGTACGCAAGGAGTGGAAGGGCTACTTCGCGTCGCCGATCGGCTATGTCGTCATCGGGATGTACGCGATCGTGTTCGGCTACTTCTACACGGTGGGACTCAGCTGGTTCATCCGCCAGAGCATGCAGGCGCCGCAGATGGGCGGCGGCGGCGCGATGAACATCAACCAGCAGATGATCCGCTACGTCTTCCTGAACTCGACGGTGATCTTCCTGTTCGTGGTGCCGCTCATTACGATGCGGACCTACGCCGAGGAAAAGCGCTCGGGCACCATCGAGCTGCTGATGACCTCGCCGATCACCGACTTCCAGATCGTCATGGGCAAGTTCCTCGGCGCCATGTCGCTCTACGTCGCGATGCTCGGCATTACGCTGATCCACATGGCGATGCTGTTCGTCTACGGCAACCCCGAGTGGAAGCCGATTCTCAGCGGCTACCTCGGCCTGTTGCTGCTGGGCGGCTGCTTCGTGTCGGTCGGCCTGTTTTTCTCGAGCCTGACGAAGAACCAGATTGTCGCCGGGATGTTCACGTTTGCCGTGCTGTTGCTCCTCTGGATCATCGACTGGGTCGGCGGATTCACGGGCCCGACCGTCGAGCGCATCACCAGTTACCTGTCGCTGACCGGGCACATGGAGGACTTCCTCCGCGGCATCGTGGACAGCCAGCACATCGTCTATTACCTGAGCTTCATCACCTTCGGTCTGTTCCTGACGGCCAAGGCGGTCGACAGCGAGCGGTGGCGGGGGTAGCACGCGATGCTGAAACGAGCTTTCGATACCATCGGGTGGCTCGGCACCGCTCTGGTGCTGGCCGCCGTCGCCGTGTTCTTCCTGAAGGCCGAGTGGCAGCCCTACTCACGCTGGCTGGCGTGGGGCGGCCTGGTCTGCATCCTCCTGTACACCCTCGGGCAGTGGCGCGATGTGGTGCGGGTCTTCGCCGGCCGGCAGGCGCGCCTCGGCACCATCTCGGCCGCCAGCGTACTGGTCGTGCTCGGCATCCTCTCGGCGATCAACTACATCTCGTCGCGGGAACACAAACGCTGGGACCTCACTTCGTCCAGCCAGTTCACGCTGTCCCCGCAGTCGATCAAGATCCTTAAGAGCCTCGACTCGCCCCTGAAGATCACCGTGTTCTCCAAGGAGAACGACTTCCCGGCGTACCGCGACCGGATTGCTGAATACGAATACGTGACCAAGCGGCTGTCGGCCGACTACGTCGATCCCGACAAGAAGCCGGCGCTCGCGCGCCAGTTGCAGGTCCAGTCCTACGGCACAGTGGCCCTGCAGTACAAGGACCGCACCGAGCGCGTGGCTGGCAACTCCGAGCAGGACCTGACCAACGGCATCATCAAGATCGTCACCGGCAGGGAGCGGAAGGTCTATTTCACACAGGGCCACGGCGAGAAAGACACGACGGGCGCCGAGCGGACGGGCTACAACGGGATCGCGACGCAATTGACCCGCGACAACTACAAGATCGAGAAACTGCCGCTCGCCCAGCAGAGCGAGGTGCCCGGCGATGCATCGGTGGTCGTGGTGGCGGGGCCGAAGACGGACCTGCTGCCCGGGGAAATTGACGGCCTCGAGCGGTACCTCGACAAGGGCGGCAAACTGATGCTGCTGCTGGATCCGCCGGAGAAGGCCGACAGCGCGCCGCTCGCGAACCTGATCGCGCTGGCGCACGCGTGGGCGATGGACGTCGGGAACAACGTGGTCGTGGACATCAGCGGGATGGGCCGCCTGCTCGGCACCGATGAAACGGTTCCGGTGGTGGTGAACTACCCGACGCATCCGATCGTGCAGGGGATGGATCTGCTGACGGCCTTCCCGCTGGCGCGATCGGTCACCCCGGTCACCGGCGGCGTGAACAGCCGCTTTGCCCAAACGTTCGTCGAGACCGGCCCGAAGAGCTGGGCAGAGACGGACATAAAGACGATGCTGACGGGCGGGAAGATCACGTTCGACGGGGACAAGGGAGACAAGCGCGGACCGATTCCGATCGCCGCCGCCGCCTCTGCGCCGGTCGCCGCTGCTCCTGGCGCCAGCATGCCGGCCGGCGAGTCGGCCAGGCCCGAATCCCGCGTCGTCGTGTTCGGCGACTCCGATTTCGCGTCGAACCTTGCGCTGGGCATCAGCGGAAACCGCGACCTGTTCATGAACGCGGTCAACTGGCTGGCGCAGCAGGAGAACCTCATCGCGATCCGGCCGAAGGAAGCGGATGACCGCCGCGTGACGATGACCGCCAACCAGCAACTGCGCGTGATGATCCTGGCGTTGTTCCTGGTCCCGCTCGTCGTCTTCGGCAGCGGTGTTTTCGCGTGGTGGCGGAGGCGGTAAATGCGCGGAGTCAACACACTGCTCGTCCTCGTGGTCATGCTGACCGGACTCGGCGCCTACGTCTACTTCGTGGAGTCGAAGAAGCCGCAAAGCGCCGACGCCAACCTCGGGCCGAAGATCTTCTCCGTCAAGGCGGACGCGATCGAGGAGATCACGGTCAAGTCGGGCGCCGGTGACCGGACCACGCTGAAGAAGGTGAACGGCGCGTGGCAGATCACCGGGCCGGTGGCGGCGCCCGCCGACCAAGCCGAGGTGTCGGGCCTCGTGTCGAACATCGCGACCGTGGACAACGTGCGCACGGTGGATGAGAACCCGGGCGACCTGAAGCCATTCGGGCTGGCCGAACCGCGCGTGGAGGTCACCTTCCGATCGGCGGGCAGCGCACAGGCGCAGCAGTTGCTGATCGGGGACAAGACCGTCACGCTCGGCGACCTCTACGCGAAGCTCCCGAACCAGAAAAAGGTGTTCCTGATCTCGGGGTCGTTCGACACCACCTTCAACCGCGGCACGTTCGACCTCCGCCTCAAGACGGTGCTCTCCTTCGAGCGTGACAAGGTGGACCAGGTCGAGCTCCAGTCGCCGGGCAGCACCGTGGAACTGGCGCGCAAGGGCGGCGAATGGACGTTGAGCAAGCCGATCCAGGCGCCGGCGGACTACGGGACGGTCGAAGGGCTGATCGGCCGAGTCCAGACGGCGCAGATGAAGGGAATCACCGCCCAGGAGGCGGCCGACCTGAAGCCGTACGGCCTCGACAAGCCCGAGGCGTCGGTGACGTTCGGTCTCGGCAGCTCGCGGGCCACGCTGCTGCTCGGCGCCAAGGCCGACGCCAGCCTCGTCTACGCCAGGGACGCCTCGCGCCCGATGGTCTTCACCGTCGACTCGTCGCTGCTCGACGACGTGAAGAAGCCGGTGGACCAGTGGCGGCGCAAGGACATCTTCGAGTTCCGCGCGTTCAACGCGACCTCGATCCAGATTACGCGCGGCGCCGACTCTCTGGCCTTCGAGAAGACCAGGGGACAGGGGAAAGACGCGACCGAGAAGTGGCGGGAGACGAAGCCGGCGACCAAGGACGTGGATGCGGCCGCCGTGGACACGTTCCTGACGAAGCTGGCGAACCAGCGTGCGCAGTCGTTCGTGGAGACCAGCGGCACGCTGAAGACCGGGCTCGACTCGCCAGTGCTGATCGCGGTCGTTCGCTTCGACGACGGCAAGAAGGAAGAGAAAGTGACCTTCGGTCGCGTCGGCGCGGACGTGTACGCGGCCATTGCGGGCCAGCCTGGCGCCGCCAAGGTGGACACCACCGAGTTCGAGGACGCGATCAAGGCGCTGGAGGCGATCAAGTAGGAACCGAGGAGTCACGGCGCACGGGTCGCGGATCACGGGTCGCGGATCACGGGGCACGGATCACGGGTCACGGGGCACGGGGCACGGGTCGCGGGTCACGGGGCCAGACACCGTAGGGGCGACCGGCCGGTCGCCCGTTCATGGATTCATCAATGCGGAATGGCAGCCGCGCCGGCGTGACCCGGCCACTCGCTGGACTTCTACTCGCCGCCCTGCTCTTGGGCGGCACGGCCTGCGGCACGAAAGCGCCGCCATCATCCGCACCGGCGCAGCCTCCTCCTGTCACCGGGGCAGCCTCCGCGCCTCTCCCGCCGGCAGCTCCAACGGGAGCGCCTCCAGCCGGAACACCAGCTGTCAACCGAGTCGACGGGCTCCGTGCCGAACTGGCCCGGATCTTCGACGCGCCCGTCTTCGCCCGGATGCAGTGGGCCGTCGTGGTGCAATCGCTCGCCAGCGGGGAGGTCATCTACAGCGGGAACGCCTCGAAGCTCATGATGCCGGCGTCGAACATGAAAATCGTGACGCTGGCCACCTCCGCCGAACGTCTCGGCTGGGACTTCACCTACGAGACGACGCTGGTCACGTCTGCACCGGTGGCCGACGGCGTCCTCGGCGGCGACCTCATCGTCGCCGGCAGCGGGGATCCGACGATCGGCGGCCGCGGAGGCGCCGCGACCAGGGTGTTCGAGGCATGGGCGGATCGGCTCCGCGCCGACGGGATCAGCACCATCGACGGGCGGATCGTCGCGGACGCGCGGGCGTTCGACCGCGAGAGCCTCGGGGCTGGATGGGCGTGGGACTACCTGGCGTCCGGGTACGCCGCTGGCGTCTCCGCCCTCCAGTTCAACGAGAGCGTGGCCGACGTGGCCATCCTTCCCGGGCCGTCTGCCGGCACTCCCGCCGAGATCGAAGTGCGGCCGATCGAAAGCGGCCTCATCCTCGACCCGCACGTCACCACGGTGGCCGCGGGCGAAGCGGATGTCGAGTTCCACCGGCTGCCTGGCTCCAACCGGCTGATCGTCAGCGGCACGATCCCGGTCGGGTCGAAAGAGGTGGTGCGGACGGCGACGGTGGACAAGCCGGCGCTCTACTTCGCCCGGATGCTGCGCGCGACACTGGTGGCCAGGGGCATTCGGGTCACGGGTGACGCCGGCGAGTACGGAGATGTCTATCCCGTCCCTCCGATGGCCCCGACACGCGTCCTCCTCTCGCACCGGTCGCCCCCGCTGAAGGAGATCGCGCGCGTGCTGATGAAGGTGAGCCAGAACCAGTACGCCGAAACGCTGTTGCGAACGCTGGGTGCCCAACTGGGTGATGGCACAGCCGCGGCCGGCCAGAAGGTTGTTCGCGAAGTGCTGGACGACTGGGGCGTGCCGCCGGACGCTTACGTGTTGTCAGACGGCTCCGGGCTGTCGCGCTACAACTACGTGAGCGCCGAGATGCTCGTGAAGATTCTCCGGCAGATGTACCGCGACCCGCGCCATCGCGATCCGTTCATCGCCACGCTGCCCATCGGGGGGCAGGACGGCACGATCGGACGCCGTTTCATCGGCACGCGTGCCGCGGGCAACGTCCGGGCAAAAACCGGGTCGATCGCCAACGTGCGCGCGCTGTCTGGCTATGTCACCACGCTCGACAACGAGGTCCTCGTCTTCTCGATCCTCGCGAACAGCTTCACCGTCCCGCAGGCGGCGATCGACAGCACGATTGATCTGGCGGTGGAGCGCCTGGCCACCTTCACCCGACAATGACGCGGATGCGAACCTGACGCGCCTGTCTCCCGTCTAACTGGAAACGGAGGGACCATGGGATTGGTGTGCGTGCGCGCAGTCGCCTCGGCTCTCATCCTGCCGCTGTCCGCGGTCGTGGCACTCGCGCGGCCCCAGCAGGTGGAGGCCCCTCCCAAGCGGCCCACGACGTTTGCGGTGTCGAAGGCCAGGTCGGCGATCAAAGTGGATGGGGTGCTGGACGAAGCCGCGTGGGCCAGCGCCGCAGTCGTTCAGATCGCGTACGAGTGGGCGCCCGGCGACAACATACCCGCCCCAGTGACGACGCAGTGCCTCGTGACCTTCGACACGAACAACCTCTACGTCGCCTTCCGCGCAGCCGACCCGCGTCCCGCCGAGATCCGCGCGCACCTCATGGACCGCGACGATGTGAACACGCTGATCCAGGACGATCATGTCGGGCTGATGATCGACACGTTCAACGACGAGCGGCGCGCGTTTCAGTTCCGCGTGAACCCGCTCGGGGTCCAGGCCGACGCGATCTTCAGCGAGCAGGACGGCGTCGAGGACTTCTCGTGGGACATGATCTGGTCGTCGGCGGGGCGCGTCACCGGGGACGGCTACGTCGTCGAGATCTCTCTGCCGCTGAAGCAGCTGCGCTTCCAGGCGGGCCAGGGCCCGCAGACCTGGGGCTTCGAGGCATTCAGGTCGTGGCCGCGAAACGTGCGCCACCGCCTGTCGTCGCAGCCCCGCGATCGGAACAAGGGCTGCCTGCTGTGCCAGGAGAACAAGATCAGCGGCTTCGAGGCGCTCTCGCAGGGACGCAACATCGAGTTCGACCCGACGGCGACGTTCAGACGAACCGACCGACGCGACACACCATCCGCACCGGCGTTGGCGACTGGCAGCCCCGGGGCGGACATCGGCGGCACTATTCGATGGAGCGTCACGCCGAACATGACGGTGGGCGGCGCGATCAACCCGGACTTCTCCCAGATCGAAGCGGACGTGGCGCAACTCGACGTCAACCAGCGCTTCGCCCTGTTCTACCCCGAGAAGCGCCCCTTCTTCCTCGAAGGCGTTGACTTCTTCACGACGCCCATCCAGGCGGTCTTCACGCGGACCGTCGCGGACCCCTACTTCGGCGCCAAGCTCACCGGCAAGCAGGGCGCGAACGCCGTGGGCGTGTTCGTCACCCGCGATCGCGTGAACACGCTGCTGCTTCCCTCGAACCAGGGATCGGACACGGCGTCGCTCGACGACGACGTCACGACCATCGTCGGTCGCTACCGGCGGGACATCGGCACCACGTCCACCGTCGGCGCGCTGTTCGCCTCGCGGGAAGGCGACGGGTATCACAACCGCCAGGCCGGCGTGGACGCGTTCTGGCGGGCGACGCCATCCGATTCGATTCGGGTGCAGATGATCCGAAGCGACACCGAGTACCCGACCGCGGTCGCCGACGAACACGGACAACCGACCCAGCCCTTCGGCGGCAATGGCATCTGGGCCGAATACCAGCGGATCACGCGGAACTATCAACTGTTTGGCAGTTTCGAATCGTACGACAAGGGTTTCCGAAGCGACACCGGCTTCGTGCCGAGAGTGGACTATCGAAACGTGTCCGGGCAGGGACAGCGGCGCTGGTGGAGGGGAGCGGGCGCGTGGTTCAACACGCTGGATCTGGGCGTGCGGGGATGGCGGTCCACGACGGGCGACTGGACCATGACCGACCGGACCGTAGCGGCCTTCGTCAACTACACGGGCCCGTTCCAGACCCAGGCGCAGTTCAACATGCCGCAGGACATCGTGGAGTACGCGGGAACGCGCTACGAGTACTACCGGCCGAACTTCGCCTTCGGCATCAAGCCGACCGGCGCCACCAGCCTGCTGATGACCGGTCGTTTTGGCGGCGGGGTGGACTTTGCCAATGCCAGAAAGGCGGCACAGGCGCTGCAGTTCGGACCGGCCGTGGAATACCGCCCCGTCCCGCGCGTCAGCCTCTCGCTGCGGTACGACCTGGATCAGCTCTCTGTGGAAGGCGGACGGCTCTACCGGGCGCATCTCGCCCAGGTGAAGGGCATCTACCACCTGAACGTGAGGACGTTCGTGCGCGTGACCATCCAGTACACCGACATTTCCCGCGATCCGGCGCTCTACAGGTTCCAGGTCGAACCGCGCACGCGGCGGCTGTTCTCCCAATTCCTCTTCTCGTTCAAGGTCAACCCGCAGACGGTCTTGTTCCTCGGGTACTCTGACAACGCCGCGAATGCGACACAGATCGATCTGCAGCGGCAGGACCGGACGTTCTTCATCAAGCTGGGATACGCGTGGGTGCTGTGAATCGGCGTCGGTGACGCCTGTCGAAGAGAGCGCCCGGCCGTGCGCCAGCCCCTATCGCGGTTGTGACAGCCCGAACCGCGCGGCCTCCAGGATCTCGGCAAGAGAACCCGTCAGGCCGCCGCCCTGAGCGAGGTCCGGCTTGCCGCCGCCGCGGCCGCCGAACGTCGCCATCAGCGCCTTCAGGACGGACGAGCAATCGACCGAACGGTCCTTCGACCGGGCGAGGACGGCGACGTAGGGAGCCGTCGTCGAGAAGAGCGCGACCTCGAATCCCGGGCTGCCGCAGATCGCCAGCGCCATCGACTTGAGGCCGTTCTGATCGCGTCCGTCGATCGCCTGCACGATCTGGCGAACCCCGTTCACCTCTTCAGCCGCCGAGGCGAGGGCCGTCGCCTCGTAGCCCGCAAGCCGCTCCTGCAGACCCTTCATCGCCTTGCCCTGGTCCTTCACCTCGGCTTGCAGCCGCTCGATGGCGCCAGGCAGTTCCTCCGGCGCCACCGAGACCTGGCGAATGCAGCCAGCCACCGCGTCGCGGAACGTGCGAAGCGACCGGAGCGCGCGCCCTCCGCACACGAATTCCAGGCGCGTGCCGCCCCGCAGGCGCTCGGCCGACAACAGCGCGATCAGGCCCACGGCGCCCGTCCGCGAGACGTGGGTCCCGCCGCAGGCCGACAGGTCATAGCCCTCGACGTCGATGACGCGCAGCGTGCCGCCCCGCGCCGGCTCCTTGCGCAATGGGAGCGCGGCGGCTTCCGCCTCGGTGACGAACCGGATGCCGACGGGCCGGTCTTCCCACACGACCCGGTTCGCCTCCGATTCCGCGGCGGCCATCGCCTGCGCCGACACGTCGATCGCGAGGTCCACGCTGGAGACCACGGCGCCCAGGTGGAAGCCAACCGTGCGCGCGTGGTGGAGGCGGTCGAATGCCGCCGACAGGAGGTGTTGACCGGTATGTTGCTGCATGTGATCGAACCGCCGCTCGCGGTCCACGATCGCGTGCAGGCGCTGCCCGGCCTCGACGTCGCGGTCGAGGACATGCCATACCTCGCCCGCTTCGGACTCGATCACCTCGACCACCCGCGCATCGCCGAGCATCCCGGTGTCGTGCGGCTGCCCGCCCGACGTCGGGTAGAACGCGGTGGTATCGAGCGCCACCGCCGGGCGGTCTCCCTGGCGGGTCGTCCCGGTCACGACGGCGTCGAACTCAGTGCACTGAGGGTCGGTGTAATAGATACGGTTGGACATCGCGATCTCTCCCCTGACGCCAGAACCCAGACTCCCGAATCCCGCTAGAACACGGGGTCTCTCACGCCCGCCTCCGCGAACCCCTTCGCTCTCAGCAGGCAACTGTCGCAGTGGCCGCACCCCCGCCCCGATGCGTCCGGGTCGTAGCAGCTGTGCGTCAGGCCGTAATCAACGCCCAACGCCAGGCCGCGTCGAATGATCTCGGCCTTCGTCATCCTCATGAGCGGCGCGTGGATCCGCAACCGCACCCCCTCGACGCCGGCCTTCGTCGCCAGTCCGGCCAACCGCTCGAACGCCTCCACGAACTCGGACCGGCAATCGGGATACCCCGAGTAGTCGAGGGCGTTGACGCCAATGTAGATGTCCTGCGCGCCGAGCGTCTCGGCCCACGCCAGCGCCAGCGCGAGGAACACCGTATTGCGCGCCGGCACGTACGTCGCCGGGATGTCTGACGCCTCGAGATCCCGATCCTTCGGCACCTCGATCGCGTCGGTGAGCGCGGACCCGCCGAACGCCGACAGGTCCACCTGCAGTTCCACGTGGCGGACGACGCCGAGGGCGCGGGCGACGGCGCGGGCCGACTCGATCTCGCAGCGGTGACGTTGACCGTAGGCCACGGTCAGGGCGTAGAGATCGAAGCCCTCGCTCCTGCCGATGGCCGCCGCGGTGGCGGAATCAAGGCCGCCGCTCAGCAAGACGACGGCACGTGGTGGCGTGGGCATGGGTCCCTCGTCCCCCGACGTCAACATCGTCGGGGAAATCGTGACGACTCAGACAGACAGAATCTACCTGACTCCTGAATTCTGAATTCTGACTCCTCGCTACCTGAGTCGTCGCGGGAGAAGATTCGTGCTCGTCACACGCCGCGCGTCGCCGGGCCCCAGATGTACTTGTGAACCTGGAGCTGCACGCGCACGGCGAGCCGGTCGGCGAGCACCCACGCGGCCAGGTCTGACGCCGGCAACTGACCGTGCGCGGGCGAGAACAGGATGCTCGCGACCCGCGGCGGCAGGTCGTAGCGGACGATGACATCCTTCGCATAGTCGTAGTCGGCGCGGTCCGCGATCACAAACTTCACCTCGTCGCGTGGACCGAGGCGGGCGAGGTTGCCCCAGTCCATCCGCCCCGATTCGCCGCTGCCCGGGCACTTGACATCCATGATGCGCACGACGCCCGTCGGCACCCGCTCGAGCGAAATGTGACCCCCTGTCTCGAGGAGGACCTCGTGGCCCTCATCGAGCAGGCGCTGCATCAGCGGGTAGACCTCTGGCTGCAGCAGCGGCTCTCCGCCTGTCACCTCGACCAGCCGGCATCCGTACGACGCCACGTCCTTCAGGACGTCTTCCAGGTCCCACTTGCGCCCCTCGTGAAACGCGTAGGCCGTGTCGCACCACGAACAGCGGAGATCGCACGCCGTCAGCCGGACGAAGATGCACGGCAACCCGGCGTAGCTCGACTCTCCCTGGATCGAATGAAAGATCTCGTTCACCGTCAGCATGCTCCCGTATTGTAGTCCAGCGCCACGAGGGCAGGTGGCGCGGAACGATGGGGCGGTCCCGCGCTGGGGTGTACTATGGGTCCCGACTGCGCGAAGTTTCCGACGTCCTGAAAGAGAAATCATGATGACGCGGTTGACTGTCCTCGGAGGAGACGCATGATCAAACCGGTGTTCTACTGCAAGCCCACGTGAACGACCTGCCGCAACGCCAGAAGTTATCTGGACGAGAACGGCATCGACGTCGAGTTCAAGGATATCGTCAAGGATCCACCACCGCACGCGTTCCTCGAGAAGCAGGTCGACGAAGAGCGGTTCGTCGAGTTCCTCAGCAGGCGCAGCCCGGTCTGGAAGGAGCGGCCGCTTCCGACATCGAAGAGGCAGGCCATCGACCTGATGCTCGAACAGCCAAACCTGATCAAGCGCCCGGTCCTCATCAAGGGCTCTCGGGTCGTCTTCGGGTTCGATAAGGCCCAGTACGAGGCACTGCTGAGAAGCTGACATACCGCGCTCCGGGTATCCTGGTGTCTGGACCGCAAGGTCGCGGGATGATAGTCCGTCAGGCGCTACGCCTTCGACGGCGGGGAAAGGGAATCATGGTGCGTGTGGGCACCTCTGGCTGGAGCTACCCGTCCGGCCGCGGGACCTGGAACGGGATCTTCTATCCGCCGGCGGGGGCGGGGGGATTCCGGGCAGGGGACGAGCTGGCCTACTACGCCGAACACTTCGACACGGTGGAGGTGAACTCGACGTTCTATCGGCCGCCGACGGCGGCCACCACGGCCCGATGGGTCGCGCAGACACCGGCGGGCTTCGAGTTCTCCGTCAAGCTCCACCAGAAGTTCTCGCATGTCATGGCGGTCGGCCGGGGTGCACCACCGCTGCCACTCGCGGAGGCGCGAAGAGGATCGGCGCTGCCCCGGCCGACACAGGCCGACGCGGACGAGTTCCGGGCGGGCCTGGACCCGATGGCCGCAAGCGGCAAGCTGGGCGCGGTTCTGGTTCAGTTTCCGGCCGGCTTCCATCACGATGGGGAGACGCTGGCCTACCTGAGAGGGCTGCTCGGCGCCTTCAAGGACTACCCGATGGCGGTGGAACTGCGCCACCGATCCTGGAGCGACGCGGCTGCGGCCACGCTCGGCCTCTTCGACGAGTTCCAGGCCGCGTGGGTGCAGATCGACGAACCAAAGTTCCGTCTGTCGATTCGGCAGGATCTTGCGCCGAACATCGAGCGCTTCTACTACATGCGCCTGCACGGCCGGAACGCCGCCCAGTGGTGGTCTCCGGAGGCCCCGGAGGACCGCTACAACTACCTCTATTCGACGGAGGAGTTGCGGCCGTTTGCCGAGGTCGCGTCCGCCGCCGGCTCGAAGGTGCGGAAGGCGTACCTCTACTTGAACAACCACTTCGCGGCGAAATCGGTGGTGAATGCCACCGTGCTCAAGCACCAGCTCGGACAACCGGTGACCGGCGAGTACCGACCCGAGCTTCTCGAGACCTACCCGGTTCTTCAGGAGATCGTCCCGCCACAGTCCCGCCATCTCATCTGAAGGGAAGGCCGCGATTCGGAGGCGGCTCGTCTGCCGAAGTCGGAACTGACGACGAAGGGTCGGAACTGACGACGAAGGGTCGGAACTGACGACGAAGGGTCGGAACTGACGATGAAGGAGTCGGGGCGGACGACGAAGGGTCGGAACTGACGATGAAGGGTCGGGGCGGACGACGAAGGGTCGGAACTGACGATGAAGGGTCGGGGCGGACGAGGAAGAGTTCCCGCTCCCGGCTCGCGGTTTCGCATATGGATTAGGCTGACCGCCCTATTATCTGGCCGTTCCAATTGCTCCCCCCCTGAGCGTGGGCTATTATTTAAAGATCACGACCTGGCTTTGCAGCCGGATCCTGCCTGGCGGGCATGCCCCCTGTTGTTGATCGCTGCCTGCTCCTGGCTGTGCTACGCCCCCTGACACGCCGACTGAGGGTCCAATGCGAATCGTTCTGGCGGACTTGAAGGGTCGCAAAGGATTTGTTTCGAAAGATACAGTCGCTGGCGGATACGGGTCGCGCTTCAAGCCGTTTTCGAAGACGACCGCCTGGGTGCATCTCTTCAAGCGGCAATACCACGACACGCCCAGCGTGCATCTGGCCTATATCGCCGCGATTTTTGCGCAGTCGGGACACGACGTCGTGTTCACCGGCGGCGGACTGGTGGACGGCGACCTGGCCATCGTCCTGTCGTCGCTGGTTGACTATCGCCACGAGACCGAATGGGCCGACGCCATGAGGACGCGAGGCGTTCGTGTCGGCTTCGCGGGCCTGGCGGCCTCCAAGATGCCGCACCTGTTTGCCGATCACGCGGATTTCGTCCTGGACGGCGAACCCGAGGCGGCAATCGGCCGGCTCGCCAGGGGCGAGCGACTCGACGGCATCTGCAAGAGCGAGGCGATCATGGACCTCGACTCGCTGCCGTTCCCCCGCTGGGACCTGATCACGAAGCCGCGGCCGCTGGGCATCCAACTCTCGACGCGGCCGGTCGGCGGCGGGTTCCCGCTGCTGGCCAGCCGGGGGTGCCCGGAGTTCTGCACGTATTGCCCGCATCGCATCCTCGCCGGCTACCGCGCGCGGTCGGTCCGCAATGTGGTGGATGAAATCGAACAGATGTGCCAGCGGGCGCGCCGGCCGTACATCATCTTCCGTGACTCCCTCTTCTCCGAGAATCGCGAGCGCATCGTCGAGCTCTGTGACCAGATCCTGGCGCGCGGTTTGAGCGTGAGCTTCGAGTGCGAAACGCGCCTGGATCGCGTCGATGATGAGCTGCTCCGGCTGATGCAGGCGGCCGGGTTGCGGACCATGAGCTTCGGTGTCGAGTCGGTCTCGCCGGAGGTACTGAAGAGGGTGGGGCGGCGTCCAATCCCGCCCAACCACCAGCGGCAGGTCATCGAGCACTGCCGCGAGCTGAAGATCGTGACGTCGGCGTTCTTCGTGCTCGGCTTCCCCACCGACGACTGGCAGTCGATCGCGGCCACCATCGACTTCGCGACCGACCTCAGCCCGACCTTCGCGCAGTTCAAGCTCCTGACGCCGTACCCGGGGACCCCCCTGTGGAAGCAGATGGAGCCGCTCGTCTTCGAGAAGGACTGGGAGAAGTTCGACGGCTTCACGCCGACGTTCGAGCACCCGAACCTGACGTCCAGGGAACTGATGTTCCTGCTCGGCGCCGCCTACACCCATTTCTATATGCGCCCGTCGTACCTGGCGAACATGTTCAGGCTGCACAACACGGT
Source organism: Acidobacteriota bacterium (assembly GCA_025363775.1). Taxonomy (GTDB): domain Bacteria; phylum Acidobacteriota; class Vicinamibacteria; order Vicinamibacterales; family Fen-181; genus FEN-299. The sequence continues at coordinate 23,261 of JANYLG010000179.1, forward strand.
CGTGCGTGGCTGGGTGGATCGAATGGACCGACGCGTCTCGGCGCGGATCACCAGGCGCGAAACCGAGATCATGGGACCTGTCACATGCTGACCGCCATCTCCCGTTATGGCGCGCGGGTGCACCCGGCGACACAGCAGATCGTCGCAGCGTGCCGGGAGCGCGGCGAGTTCATCCAGGGGCCGCAAATCGCGGCATTCGAACAGGCGTTCGCGGCCCGGCTGGGTGCACACCATGCGATCACGGCGTCCTACGGGCGCATAGCGTTCTACTTCATCCTCAAGGCGCTGCAGATCCCGGCGGGGTCGGAGATCATCCTGCCGGCGCTCACGTTCTGGGGCGTCCCGGAGCTGGCGCGGGTGGCGGGCCTGACGGTGCGCTTCGCGGACGTGGACCCGGCCACGTTCTGCATGGACCCGGCGGCACTCGAGCGGACGATCACGGAGAAGACGCGGGCGGTGGTGCCGACGCATCTCTACGGCCTTCCGTGCGACATGGACGCCATTCTCGACATTGCCGGACGGCACAACCTGGCGGTCGTCGAGGACTGCGCGCACGCCCTTGGCGCGACCTACCGTGGCCGCCCGGTGGGGACATTCGGCGACGGCGCGCTCTTCAGCTTCCAGACGTTGAAACCGCTGAATTGCTATGGCGGCGGGATGGCGGTGGTCCGGGAGGCGACGGTCGCGGAGCGCGTGCGGCAGCAGGTGGAAGCGCTCCCGTGGCCGGACGAGAAGAGGATCGCGAACAAGCTGCTCGTCGGGCGGCTGCAGCGGATCTTCACCCGGCCCCGGGTGTTCACCTTCACGGGGTTCCCGATTCTCTGGGTGTCGAGCTATACCGGCTCGCAGCCGGACGTGTACCTCTGGGAGAAGATCCGCTCGCTCAATCCGCTGCCCGAGGACTACCTCGAACGGTGCAGCAATGTGCAGGCGACGCTGGGCCTGGCCGGGCTCGATCTGCTCGACGGCTGGACGGCCGCCACGCGGTCTCACGCGCACGCGATGAACGCGGCGCTCGGCGACCTGCCAGGCGTGCAAGTGCCCAGCGAGCAACCGGAGCGCACGCACGTCTACTACCAGTACTGCCTCTCCGGACCCGACCGCGATGGGCTGGTGCGCGATTGCATCCGGCGTGGCGTGGACACCGAGACGCTGCACGTAGACGTGTGCACGCGTCTCGACCTGTTCGGCGGGGAGCGCTCGGAGGCCCCGGGGGCGGATCGCGCCGCGCAGGCCATCCAGGTCCCGGTCTACGCGTCGCTCACCGACCAGCAGTCGCGGCGGGTCGTGAGGGTCGTCCGGGAGGCCATCGCCCGGCGCCTTCCGGCCGCTGCGACGCCTCCTTCCCAGGGTGTCAGCGTGTGAACCCCGCACACTGGCCGGGCGGCCTCGCCTACATCGTCGTGTTCATCGCCGCGGCGCTCGAAGGCGAGGTCGTGTTCGTGACGGCTAGCGTGCTGGTGGGCCGGGGCGAACTGCACCCGCTCGGCGTCCTGATGGCCGGGGCGCTCGGCGGATCGACGGGCGACCAGTTCTGCTACTACGCGTTGCGCGGGCGATTGCACCGATGGCTCGAACGGTTCCCGGGCATCGCGCGCCACCAGCGCGCGGTGGTCGCACGGGTTGAGCGCCACTCGACCATCATGGTGCTGGCCTGCCGATTCCTGCCGGGTCTGCGAGTGGCGATTCCCGCCGCCTGCGCCTACGGCGGGGTCCCGGCCCTGAAGTTCAGCGGCCTGAACATGGTCAGCGCGCTCGCGTGGGCGTCGACGATCATGTCGGTCGTCGCCTGGGGCGGTCCGGCGGCAATGGCGTGGATCGGCTTCAAGGGCTGGTGGGCGATTGCCGTCCCCGCGGTGATGATCGTGCTGTTCTTCCGGTGGCTGGGAAAGGCGTCCACCACGCTCGAGGACGAGCCGTCGGAGAGGAGAAAAGGGCGTTCGCGCGATGGTTGACCGACCGCGGCGCTGCTCGGGCGGGGCGAATTCAGGCGGGGCGAATTCACTTGACGCGCGAATTCCCGCAGCGATAATCAGCGCTCGTATGACAGGCCATCGACCAGCCCGCCCTCAGGGATGTGGCTGGCTGGATGGACACGGGATTGTTGGCAGCACACAGCCGGAAGGAAGGCGACATCATGGCCGCTATCGCGAGATATGGCATGCGGATGGTGCCGGACGCAGAGCAAATCGTCCGGCAATGCCGCCAGCGCGGACAACTCGTTCAGGGACCGCACATCGCGGCCTTCGAAGAGGAGTTCGCTCGCTTCCTTGGCCAGGGGCACGTACGTGCGGTCTCCCTGGAATATGGACGCATGGCTCTCCTTGACATCCTGAAGTCCATGAAGTTCCCTCCGGGTTCGGAGATCATCGTGCCGGCGCTGACGTTCTGGGTGGTCCCGGAGATCACCAGAGTGGCGGGCCTGAAGCCCGTGTTCGCCGACATCGACCCGGCCACGTTCACCTTGAGTCCAGCAGCGATGGAGCGCGCGATTACACCCAATACTCGCGCGGTGCTGCCGACACACCTCTACGGACTTTCCTGCGATCTCGATCCGATCCTGGCGCTCGCCCGCCGTCATGATCTGAAGGTGATCGAGGATTGTGCACATTCGCTGGGAGCCACCTATCGTGGCCAGATGGTGGGCACGTTCGGCGATGCCAGCTTCTTCAGCTTTCAAGCCTTCAAGCCGCTGAACACCTTTGGGGGCGGCATGGCATGGATGCGGGACGCCGAACTGGCGCGGCGGGTTGGCGAGTATGCCGATGCAGAACCCTGGCCCAGTGAAGAGCGGGTGAAGAGCATCTTGCGCGCTGGCTGGTGGCAGCGAACGTTCATTCGGCCCACCGTGTTCACGTATTCCGGGTTCCCGATCTGGTGGGCCGCTTCCTGGCTGAACACGAAACCGGACCGGTTCCTCTGGGAGAAGGTCCAGCGCCTCGATCCGCTGCCTGCCCACTACGGGGGCAGGTTCTCCAATGTCCAGGCGGCGCTCGGACGGGCCGGACTGGCACGGCTACCCGAATTCATCGAGCGAACCAGACGGCATGCGCGGATGCTGGATGCACTTCTTGGAGATATTCCTGGTGTGAGCGTGCCTCGCACACCGCCAGATCGCACCCACGTCTACTATCAGTACTGCGCCTATGTCCCGGATCATGAAGAACTCGTTCGGAGTTGTATCCGAAGAGGCGTGGATGTGGCGCCAATGCACGTGGATGTATGCACCCGCATGGAACTGTTCGGTGGGCACGGTCCGGAAGCCAAAGGCGCCGAGAAGGCTGCGACGGCTGTTCAAGTTCCAGTGTACGAATCGCTTGCGGACCACGAAATCGAGCGGATCGGCCGGAGGGTGAGAACGCAGGTACTGAGACAGACCCGCCGCCCGAGGGCTGCCGGTGGCAGCGAGCCCGGACACTGAACCCACGGATTGAGGGTGGCGGCGGCTCGCGACCCGTCATCGTCAGGTTCCGACTGACACCGTGAGTTCCGACTGACAAGCGTCAGAACCGACTATGTGACTCCCACCCGCGGACACCACCGGCTGATCACGCAGGCGGAGCAGCGCGGGCGGATTGGCCGGCACACGTTCTGCCCCCACGTTACCAGGTACAGGTTGATGTCGGCCCACCACCGGCGATCGGCCACGAGGTAGAGCGCCTGCTCGGTCTGCTCGGGCGTCCTGGTCGTCACCCAGCCAAGGCGGTTCGAGATGCGGTGAACGTGCGTGTCCACGCAGATGTTGTCCCGGCTCGCAAAGGCGAGGATCAGCACCAGGTTCGCGGTCTTCCTGCCGACGCCCGGCAACGTCAGCAGGTCCTCCATGGTTTCCGGCACACTCCCGCCAAAACGCTCGATCAGAACCCGGCAGGTCGCCCGTACGTGTCGTGCTTTGTTCCGGTAGAAGCTCACCGGGTAGATGAGTGTCTCGACCTGGCGCGTGGTGAGCAGGGCCATCTTCGCCGGCGTAGCCGCCACCCGGAACAAGCGCTCGGAGGCGGCGTGGGTCGTGGCGTCCTGCGTCCTGGCCGAGAGCAGCGTGCCGATGAGGATGTGGAACGCGTGGCGGTGGCGCGACTCGGCGATCTTCTCGATGGCGGGGAGTTCGTGGTCCCTGATGGCGCGGGCCAGCGCGCGCATCACCTGGGGAATCGGTAGCAACCGGGGGGGCATGGACAAGGTCTCCAGCGAGAGCGGGGCTATCCGAGCACGGGCGAGGGGATGCGACGGGTCAGGAGAACTGTCGGCTTCACGCGCGCGCCTTGTAAGCCTCGCGGCATTTCTCTGAGCAGAAGTAACGAACCCCGCCGCTGCGCTCGGTGAGGCTGACGGCGTTGGACGGAGGAAGGAACGTCCCGCAGACGGGATCGCGGACCATCTGGACGCCGCGCTCCAGAGGCCTGCCTCGCCGGCCCTCGTGCTGGGTTGCGCCGTCGATGACGCCGGCCACCACCCGCCACAGCGCCCTGAGCACGAGCATCACGAGCAGGAGCAGCAGGACGAAGCGGAGCAGGATTCCCATGTCAGCTCTCGGAGACGCTACCTCTTGGACGCGGCCCCCGTGCCGGGCGTCTTCCCGCCGACTTCGGGATGAGCCGACTTCAGGCTCTCGATCGCACGCTTCGCTGTCTGGGCTTCCGCGGACGTGGGGGCCACCTGGATCAGCTTCTCCCAGGCCGCAACCGCGCCCGGCAGGTCCTGCTTTCCGAACGCGCGTACGATGCCCTGGTTGAGCAGGGTCTTGGCGTGTCCGGGATCAAGGCGCAGCGACTGCTCGAACTGCTGGAGAGCGCGGTCGGGCTGGTTCAGGTAGTAGAAGCTCACGCCGAGATCGGTGCTGACATCCGGGTCTTTCGAGTTGAGCTTCAACGCCTCCTCGTACCAGTTCACCGCGTCGCTGTACCGTTCGGCGTCGAAATACAGATTCCCCAGGGCGCTACGGACCTTCGGATCCAACGGATTCTTCTCCGCGGCGGCGCGCAGCGTGCGGACTTGCGCTTCGTCCAGAGGACGAGGCGCCTGCGCAGGAGGCATTGAGCCCTGCCCCTGGGCTCCCTGCGCCGGCTGGCTGACAGCAGCAGGCGCGGCGGTCACGTGCGGCGGGCGGATCTGCTGGCTGCCGAGCACCCAGCCGACGATCAGTCCGAAGAAAGCCCCTGCGACGGCGAGTACAATCGATTCTGGTTTCATGGCCAGTCCAAGTGGGGAACCACCTGATCATAACAGCGTGCGACGGAACCAGTCCACCAGCGACGCTGCAAGGTCGGGTTGACGGCTGATCATGGCGGTGCCATGCCCCGCGCCGGTCAGGAGGCGAAGGTCCCGGACTCCAGGTCCCGAACGGGCGAGCTGTCGCGCCGAGTTCGCCGAGTAGTTGTCTTCCAGGCTGGCGATGAGCAGGGCGGGCCGGTCGGCGTACTTCTTGAACGCGGCTTCGGGCCGCAGGCCCCGGTAGTCGAGGCCGGGCGACAACAGAACCAGCGAACGGACGGTCGGATCGTTTGCGGCAAACAGGATAGCCAGGTTGGCACCGATCGAGGCGCCCGCGAAGCCGATGCGGTTGGGCTCCACCTCGCGGCGCGACGCCAGGAATGCGCGCGCCGCCTTCACGTCGGCCGTCATCTTCGTCAGTTCCTGGAGATCGGTGCCCGCGGGGGGCGGCCCGGACGCCCCGTGGCCGCGCAAGTCAATCGCCAGCGCCACGAACCCGGCATCGGCCAGCCGGGTCGCCACCGCGTGCCAGTCCTCCCGGGTCCGGCTGAGCGCGTGCAGCAGGATGACGCCCGGCCCGGACCTCGCCGGCAGATATAGCGTCCCCGCGATCGTCACGCCATCGTCGGTCCGGAACGACACGTCCTGCGGCGTCGCGGCCAGCAGGCAGCCGGCCGAGAGCACGAGCAGCGTGGCCAGCACCAGCATTCGGCGCGTCACATCTACTCCAGCAGCGCGACCATCTCGCGCACCGCGCGCTCGAGGCCGACGAGGGCCGCGCGGGCGACGATGCTGTGGCCGATATTGAGCTCCACGATCTCGCGGATCGCGGCAACCTGATGGATGTTGACGTAGGTGAGCCCGTGGCCGGCCAGCACCTCGAGGCCCTGCGCCGCGGCCGCGGTCGCGGTCCTCTGGACCTCTTCGAGACGCGCCGGGCGGTCTGCCGGGGAGGCATCTGAGTACCCTCCGGTGTTGATTTCGATCGCGTCGGCGCCCACATCCCGCGACGCCGCCACCTGGGCGGAATCGGCATCGATGAAGATGCTGACGCGGATGCCGGCCGCGCGGAGCGCGGCAGCCGCCTCGGATACGGCCGCACGGTTCGCGATGACATCGAGACCGCCCTGGGTGGTCAGCTCGTGCGGTTGCTCCGGGACGAGCGTGATCTGGTCCGGCCGGACACGAGCCGCGATGACCGTCATCTCCGCCGTCGCTGCCATCTCCATGTTCAGCTTCGTCGAGACGACCTGCCGCAGCAGTTCGACGTCGCGTTCCTTGATGTGCCGGCGGTCGCCCCGCAGATGGACCGTGATCCCATGCGCACCGGCCAGCTCGGCCAGGATGGCCGCCGCCACCGGCTCCGGCTCACGAGCCTTGCGGGCCTCGCGGATCGTCGCAATGTGATCGATGTTGACGGCTAGTCGCATACTCTCTCCCTATCTCGGCGTCGCGTCGGGCAGGCCGCCATCCACCGGGATCGTGGATCCGGTGGTGGGGGTCTGACGTGTCGCGAAGAACATGACGGCATTGGCCACGTGCTTCGCGGTGACCCCGGCCTTCAGCAGGTTGCGGCTGCGGTAGTACGCCTCGAGCCCGGCCTCGTCCAACCCGCGAGCGCGCATGCGATCGGGGCCGACTTCGGCCCACAGACCGGACTTGCGCCCGCCGGCCGAGAAGACGGCGTCTGGCGACACCATGTTGACCCGGACGTCGAGGTCTGCCATCTCCAGGCTGGCGATGCGCCCCAACTGGTGCGCCGCGGCCTTCGTGGCGCTGTACGCCCCGAACTTCGCCCCGGGCGCGAAGACGTTCTTGGTGGAAACGAGCACAATATCGCCGCCGGTCCCCTGGATCTTGAAGTGACGCGCCGACTCGGCCAGCACCAGGAGCGTTCCCTCGATGTTCACGCGCTCGAGCCGCCTGAACGCCTCGAGTTCCATCTCGTCCAGCGAGGCGACATGGGCGATGCCGGCGTTGACGATCACCAGATCCACACCGCCCCACGTCGCGGCGATCGCGCGGAACGCGGAGGTCACCGAGTGGCTGTCGGTCACGTCCAGCGGGACCCCGACGACGCGCGGGCCGAACTGCGCGGCCAGCTCAAAGACCAGGCCGTCGAGCGCGGCGCCCGGAAGATCCGTGGCGGCCACCAGGCAGCCGTGTTCCAGCAACTCCCGGCACACGCCCGATCCAATCGCCCCGGCCGCGCCGGTGACGAGCGCGATCTCGCCGGCCAGCTCGCCCGCGCCGCGGCCTTCGAGCTTCGCGTGCTGGAACGGCCGGTACTCCATCTTGAACAGGTCGGCCTCGGCCAGGCCGTCATACCTGCCGAACGCCGCCACGCGCGCCTTGACGTCGATCGTCTGCGCCGTGATGTCGCGCGCGATGGTCGAGGCCTCGAGGTCGTGGCCCGCGCAGAGCGCCCCGAGACCAGGCAGCAACACGACCCGCGGCAGCGGGTCGAAGGGCTCCATCCCGGCGGGCATGAGGCTGGCGTGACGCGCGACGTACGCCTCGTACTGCTTCGCGAACTCGTGGACCGCGGCGGCGAGCTGCTCTTCGAGACGGATCGGGTTCTCGTAGTCCGGCGCCTCGACCCATGCCGGCCACGCCTTGGTGCGGATGAGGTGGTCCGCGGTGAGCGGTGGCGTCAGCGCGATGTCGCGCGCAAGGTCGGCGTCCACGAAGGCCAAGGCCTCGGGCGTGACCAGCGGCTGAATGACGACCCGGCGATACGGCCGGTCGGCATCACCTGTCTTCGCGGCCAGCAGGCCGCGAAGGAGCGGTGCCACAAGACCGACGCGTTCGGAGGCCGTCGCCGTCTGGGTTGGCGCCGCGACGTGGCGCACGCTCGCGTATCGCGATTCCACGGAGCGTTCGGCCTTCGACACCAGGTCGATCATCGCCTCGTAGGACGCTCTCGCCGTCCCGCCCCAGGTCACGATGCCGTGGCGCGACCAGACGAAGGCGCGTGCCCCGGGGGTCCGTTCGAAGGCGTCGATGGCGGCCCTGGCCAGCGCGAACCCCGGGGCGATGTACGAGATGACGATGACATCGTCGCCGAGCGCCTCCCGAACCAGGCGGTCACCATCCGGCTGGTTCGTCAGCGCGAGGACCGCGTCGGCGTGGGTGTGGTCGATGAACCGGCCGGGCAGGAAGGCGTGGACGAGGGTCTCGATTGAGGGGGTCCGGGACGGCGCCGCACCAGAGCCCGTTGCGATCGGGAACACCCGCGCCCGCAGCTCCCGCGCCATCGTCACGTCGTCGAGATCGTCCAGCACGCGCAACGTGCGGAGCGCGGCCAGATCCAGGGGCAGGTGCGCCGCGGGATCGATGGTGGCCATGTCGGCGCCGGAGGCCTTCATGTACAGCGCCGGACGATGCTCGCCGACGATCGTGGTGTAGGTGCCCTTGACTGAGGTGTTGCCGCCGCCGTGGAGTACCAGCGCCCGATCTGCGCCGAGCAGGCGTGCAGAGTACGTCCGCAAGGCGACATCCTCGCCCCACGCGCCCGCGTACTGTTCAACGAACCTGTCGGCTTCTGCCTGGACCCATCGAGAACGCATGTTGTCCCCTTACACGCCTCCGACGGCCTCGAGCACGTAGGCCGCGTTGGCCGCCGCCGCCCTGCCGTCGAACACGGCGCTTCCCGTGACGATCAGTTCCGCGCCGGCCGCCGCGATCGCGGCGATGTTGTCCTTCGTCACGCCGCCGTCCACGCCGAGGAGGATCTCGCGGCCGGACGCCGCGATCATCGCCTTCGCCCTGGCCAGGCGGTCGAACGTGCCCGGGATGAACGTCTGGCCGCCCCAGCCCGGGTTCACCGCGAGCAGGAGGAGCATGTCCATCTCCGGCAGCAGCGGATCGAGCACGTCGAGCGGCGTGCCGGGGTTCAGCGCGACGCCGCGCACGAGGCCGCGAGCCGGTTCGACCGCGTGCGTCATGCCGCCGAGCGCCTGGAGCACGCGGTGAATGTGGGTGCACGACTCCTGGTGGACGGTGATGATGTCCGCGCCCGCGGCCACGTAGTCCGCCAGCGTCGCAAGCGGCTCGCGGATCATCAGGTGGACGTCCTTGAGGAGCGGCGTCTTCAGCGCCTTGACGAACGGCGGGCCCACGGTCATGACGGGCGTGAAGCACCCGTCCATGACGTCCACGTGCACCACGCCGATGCCCGCCCGCTCCAACATCGCCAGCTCGGTCCCGAGCGAGAGCAGGTCCGCCGTCAGCAGGCCGACGCTGACGGCTGGACGCAGGGAGCGCAGGCGATCGAGATTCGAGAGCATCGCGTTATGCGACAACGGTGGCCTTCTGCTCTGCCTCGAGCGTCCGGTACATCTCGAAGGCGTGCTCGGGCTTCATCAGCTCGTGGACCACCTTCTGGACGGCCTGGATCATCGCCACCGGCGCGGCCGACTGGAAGATGTTCCGGCCCATGTCCACGCCGGCCGCGCCCTCGCTCACCGCGCGGTAGGCCATCGTGAGCGCGTCGATCTCCGGCAGCTTCTTCCCTCCCGCCATGACGATGGGCACCGGGCAGGACGCGGTGACCGTCTCGAAGCCTTCGGCCACGTGGTAGGTCTTGACGAACTGCGCGCCAAGCTCCGCGCAGATCCGTGTCGCGAGGCGGAAATACTGCGCGTCGCGCACCATGTCCTTGCCAACCGCCGTCACGCCGAGCGTCGGCATGCCGTAGCGGTTGCCCATGTCCACCATGCGGGTCATGTTGTTCACGGTCTGCGTCTCGTACTCGCCGCCGACGTAGACCTGCACCGCCATGGCCGACACGTTCATGCGGAGGGCGTCTTCCATGCCCACCGCGAGCAGTTCGTTGGACAGCTCCTTGTGGATGCTCGGCCCGCCGGTGGCGCGCATCACCACCCCGTGCTTGAACGCCGGCGGAACCGTCGTCCGCAGGATGCCGCGAGTCAGCATCAGGGCATCGCAGTAGGGCAGCAGCGGCACGATGTTCACGTCGATCCGTTCGAGACCGGACGTCGGCCCGAGGAAGTACCCGTGGTCGATGGCCAGCATCACCGTGCGACCGGAGCGCGGGTTGAAGATACGGGCAAGCCGGTTCTGCATGCCCCAGTCGAGCGCGCCGGCACCCTTGAGAAAAAAGGCCTCGTTGCGGGCCGGGATGTCGAAATGATAGTCCTTGGTGTCTTTCAGGTTGTCGAGGTCTGCCATGAAAACGCTTCTCCTTCGACGGTCAGCGACCGCCACTCACGAACCACACTCTCACGCGAGTTGCGTCCGCACCTCGGATGCAATCTCCTCCGCCCACGCGCGAATCTGATCCTGGTCCTGCCCCTCCAGCATGATCCGCAGCAGCGGCTCGGTCCCGGAATAGCGGACGAGCAGGCGGCCCGTGTCGCCCAGCCGGCGTTCGACGCCGCTGACGACCGCCGCGATCT
>JANYLG010000206.1 GCA_025363775.1 Acidobacteriota bacterium
TGAGTGTCATCTTTCCTGAGCCACCTCGTGTCGATCAGAACTTCAGTTGTCGCCCTGGCCCTTACCCTCTGCGCCGCCGTCCCGGCTTTCGCCCAGGACGCTGCTCCCGATCCGTTCTCCACCGCGCGATTCCGCTTCGGCGCCGTGGCGTTCTCGCCGGGCATCCTGGTCACCAACATGGGGTGGGACACGAATGTCTTCAACGAGTGGGAGAACCCGAAGACCGATTTCACGCTGACGCTCACGCCGCAGACCGATGCGTGGCTCCGTTTCGGCCCTGCGCGCGTGAAGGTACACGGCTCGATCGGCTACGTCTACTTCGCCGACTATTACAAGGAGCGATCCTGGAACACGGACGACAGCATCCGGTTCGAGGTGCCGCTGATTCACTTTCGACCCTATGCGGGGTACTCGTACCTCTATATTCGGGACCGTCCTGGCTTTGAGATTGACGCGCGCGTGAGGCGGCAAGAGGATGCCATGCTCGCCGGCCTCGACCTGCCGCTGACGCGAAAGACGACGGTCGGCGGCGCGTTCAAGCGCACCAAGACCGACTACGCGCAGGGCGCCTCGTTCAATGGGAACTTCCTGCGCGACACCTTCAACCGCACCACGGACGTGTACACCGCGTCCGCGCGCTACGCGGTGACGCCGCTGACCACACTCCTCTTGGACACCGAGTACGTCCGCGAGCGTTTCCAGTTCTCGCCGTTGCGCAACTCGGCAGGTGTCCGCGTGCTGCCTGGCGTCGAGTTCAAGCCGCTCGCCCTGATCAGCGGCACGGCCCGCGTTGGCGTCCGTCAACTCAACTTCGACAGCCCGCTCGTGCCCGACTACACGGGGCCGGTGGCGTCGGTGGATTTGGGGTACACACTGCTCGGTATGACGCGCCTCTCGGCCCGCGTGGACCGCGACGTGGCGTACTCCTACGAGGACCTGCAGCCGTACTACATCCTGACAGGCGTGACCGGAACAATCACGCAGCGTCTCAACATCACCTGGGACCTGCAGGCCCGCGTCGGCAACCAGCGCCTGGCGTACCAGCGTGCGGTCTTTCCCGTTCCCGATGGATCATGTGGAGCCGGAGGGTGTCCTTGTGGCGCCGGCCTCCGTGCCAGCGAAACCTGCGCCGGCCGTCTTGACACCGTCCTGTTCTACGGCGGCGGCGTCGGGTATCGGCTCGGCACCGACGTGCGCCTCGGGTTCAACGTCGATTACTTCAAGCGGACCTCGGACACGACCACGCGCCGGTATGAAGGCCTTCGCGCCGGCAGTTCGGTGACATACGGGTTCTAGCACTATGCGACCAGATCTCTCCCGTGCTGATGTGGGGCGAGACTCCAGCCATGCCGGTGTGGCGCGGGGTGCCGGTGTGGCACGGCGTGTCGGTGTGGCGCGGCGTGCCGGTGTGGCGCGGGGTGCCGGTGTGGCGCGGGGTGCCGGTGTGGCGCGGGGTGCCGGTGTGGCGCGGGGCTTCAGCCCCGCGATCGCTCTGTTCCTCGTCCTGCTCGCTTCCCTGGCCTTCGCCCAGCAACCCCCGCCCCCGCCGGTCACCACCTCAACCCAGGCCGACTACGTCGTCGGCCCCCAGGACGTGCTGACGATCACCGTCTGGGACCAGACCGACCTCTCCGGCAAGTTCACCGTCGAAACCGACGGCAGTTTCACCTTCCCGCTGATCGGACGGCTTCAGGCCGGCGGCCTCACGCTGCGCCAGATCGAGGCGGAGCTCAAGAAGCGTCTGGCCGACGGCTACTTCAAGAACCCGCAGCTCACCGTCGCGGTCGAGACCTACCGCAGCCAGCGCGTGTTCATCACCGGCGAGGTCCGGACGCCCGGCACCTACACGTTGACGGGCGACATGTCGCTGATCGAGGCGCTCTCGCGAGCCGGTTCGACGACGCAGTTTGCGGGCAACGAGTGCGTCATCGTCCGCGCGGGCGACGGCAAGGCCACCGCCGGGCCGCTGCTGCCGAACCAGGCGGAGAACGCGACGTCGATTCGTGTGGACCTGAAGGATCTGCAGAGCGGCGGCCTCTCCAAGAACCTGCCCCTCCGGGACGGGGACACGATTTTCGTGCCTCGCGCCGAGACCATGTACGTCTTCGGTCAGGTGAAGAACCCCGGCGCGTACGCCATCCAGAACAAGGACACCACCGTGCTGCAGGCACTCTCTCTGGCCGGCGGCGTCACCGACCGCGGCTCCACGGGCCGCATCAAGATCGTGCGCATCGTCAACGGCAAGAAGACGGAGATCAAGGTGAGCCTGACCGATCTGGTTCGCCCTGGTGACACCGTGATGGTGCCGGAGCGGTTCTTCTAAAGGGTTCTTCCGATGTCCGATCAGCGAAGTCACTTGGCCGGCAACACCACCCCTCCCGGGACCCCTCCCGTGGAACAGCCGCGGAGCCCGGTTCCTGACGACCACTTCTCGGGCGATCCTCTCGAGGCGACAGGCCCGGGTGGCAAGCGGGCCTCGGCACCGCAAGCCTCGCGGCGGGTTGCCTGGAACGGGCTGAGCGAAGCGGCGCCGTCGATGCGCGACGAACCGCGCCAGGCCAGTCCCGAGCACGGTCGAGGGGCCAGTCCCGAGCATGGTCGCCAGGCCAGTCCCGAGCACGGTCGAGGGGCCAGTCCCGAGCAGGGTCGAGGGGCCAGCCCCGAGCCAGGTCGAGGGGGCTACGGCGACAGCAACCTGCTGCCGACGGCCGAAGTGCACCTGACGGACTACGTCCGCGTCCTGTACAAGCGCCGATGGCTAGCCATCACCGCCTTCCTCGTCGTATTCGTCTCGGTCGTCGTCTACACCTTCACTCAAACGCCAATCTTCGCGGCGAAGGTCCAGCTCCTGATCGAGCCCGAGAACCCGAACGTCATCTCGTTCAAGGAAGTCATCGAGCAGGACAAGTCCTCCACCGACTACTACCAGACGCAGTACAAGATCCTGCAGAGCCGGGCGCTGGCCAAGCGGACGATCGAATCGGTCGGCCTGTGGAACCACCCCGAGTTTGCGGGGAAGGACCAGGGGAGCGTCAGTTCGGGGGTCCTGACGTCGGTCGGCCTTGGTGGGGCGGAGGAGAAGAAGGACGCGGGCAATGGCAGCGCCGGCGGCGGCGCCGACAAGGGGACGGCTTCACCATCGACGTCGCTCGTCACCACGGCCTCTGTTCCGATGATCGCCGCCGACGAGACGCCTGCGCAGTCGCGCGTCATCGATTCGTTCCTGAAGCACCTGACGATCTCGCCAATCCGCAACAGCCGGCTGGTGGATCTCAATTTCGAGTCGCCCGACGGTCAGCTCTCGGCGCAGATCGCGAACGGCCTGGCGCGGGCCTACATCGAGCAGAACCTGGAATACAAGTTCCTCTCCTCCAAGGAAGCGTCCGACTGGCTCGGCCAGCGGTTGGGCGAGCAGCGCAAGCAGGTGGAATCGTCCGAGCAGGCGCTCCAGCGATACAAGGAACAGACCGACGCCCTGTCGCTCGAGGACAAGCAGAATATCGTCGTCCAGACGCTCGCGGAGTTGAACGCCGCGGTGACGAAGGCGCGCACCGAACGGCTGCAGAAGGAATCGCTCTACAACCAGATCCGTTCGATTCAGCGCGACCGGGCCGCGCTCGACACATTCCCCGCCATCCTGTCGAACGCCTTCATCCAGCAGCTCAAGGGTCAGCTTGCTGACCTTCAGCGCCAGCAGGCGTCGCTTGCCGAGAAGTACGGCGAGAAGCACCCCGAGATGTTGAAGGTGAAAAGGTCGATCGAGGAGGGCGATGCGAAGCTGCAAGGCGAAATCGGCAAGATCGTGGCGTCGCTCAAGAACGACTACGAGGCATCGCTCTCGCAGGAGAGGCGGCTGATGGGTGCGCTCGAGACACAGAAGGCCGAGGCGATGGCGCTCAGCCGCAAGGGGATCGATTACGGCGTGCTCTCGCGCGATGCCAACACCAACCGGCAGATGTTCGACAGCCTCCTGCAGCGCGCGAAGGAAACGGGAGTTTCCGCGGAGTTGAAGACCAGCAACATCCGCGTGGTGGACAAGGCGGAAGTGCCGCGCAGGCCGACTCGCCCCAACAAGACCTTGAACCTGCTGCTTGCCCTCTTCGGCGGCGGCCTGTTCGCGTGCGGCCTCACGTTCTTCTTCGAATACGTTGACAACCGGATCAAGAGCCCCGACGAGATCAAGAACTACCTGGGGCTGCCGTTCCTGGGCCTCGTGCCACGGCTTGCCGACAAGGACAACACCGGGAGCCCCCTGCTCCACATCGGTGTCCCCTCGTCTTTCCACGAGGCCTTCCGGAACCTCCGCACCAACATTCTGTTTTCGTCAACCGAGGAAGGTGGCCGTTCGATTCTTGTCACCAGCACCGGGCCTGGCGAGGGAAAGACGATGGTGGCGTCCAACATCTCCATCTCCCTGGCGCAGGCGGGCCAGCGGGTGCTGCTGGTGGACGGGGACATGCGGAAGCCGAAAGTCCACACGATGTTCAAGGAGAACCAGGAACCGGGGCTTTCGAACGTTCTGGTCGGCAATGCCAAGGCGTCCGAGGCGGTCCGCCAGACTCCAGTGCAGAACTTGTGGGTGCTCCTGGCCGGCGTCGCTCCCCCGAACCCGGCTGAACTCCTCGGGTCCCAGAGATTCAAGGACTTTCTTGCCACGCTTCAGGAGCATTTCGACTGGGTCATCGTGGACAGCCCGCCCGTCATGGCCGTCACCGATGCCGCCGTGATCGGCCACGTGACGGGGGGCGTCGTCTTTGTCATCGGCTGCGAGCAGACGAGCAAACACACCGCCACGGCAGCCCTGGAGCAGCTCGAGGCCGCCAAGGCGCACTTCTTGGGCGGAATCCTGAACAAGGTGGACGTCGAGCGCCACTCCTATTACTACTCGCACTACTACCGACGCGATTACGGCCAGTACTACAACTCAAAAGAGTCATAGCCCCGACCCTTCGTCGTCAGCTCCGACCCCTCTGCGTCAGTTCCGACTCCTCTGCGTCAGCTCCGACTCCTCTGCGTCAGCTCCGACCCTTCGTCGTCAGCTCCGACTCCTCTGCGTAAGTTCCGACCCTTCTGCGTAAGTTCCGACTACAGCATGTCCCCCGTTCCGTCTCCCCGTCGCGCCTTCTCCGGTCGGCTGATCCAACCCTTGTTGGAACACCGCCGCGTCATCGTCGTCGTCCTGCACCTCGGGCTCATCGCGCTCTCCAACTACTTGGCGCTGTGGCTCAGGTTCGACGGCATCGTCCCGACCGACCTTGCTGCCCAGGCCCGCGCTCTTCTTCCCACGCTGCTGCTCGTTCGGGTCATCACCTTCCTCCCCTTCCGCCTCTACGAAGGGTTGTGGCGCTACACCAGCATCAGGGACGCGCGCAATATCGTTGGGGCCGTCGTGACCAGCTCGGTGCTGTTCTACCTGGTCGTTCGCCTCGGTTTCGGATCGAACGTCTATCCCCGGTCCGTCTACATCATCGACACGGTGGTGCTGATCGGTCTGCTCGTCGGCATCAGGTCCATCAGGCGCCTGGTCAGGGAAGTCAGTCGTGGGGATACGGGTCGGAGGGTCCTTATCTTTGGCGCCGGCGATGCGGGCGAGATGATCGTACGCGACATGAAAAGGCGGGCCTTCTATCACGGCGAGCCCATCGGCTTCGTGGATGACGACCGCCGGAAGGTGGGGCAGAGGATTCACGGCCTGCCCGTGCTTGGCACCCGGAACGATCTGTCGGCCATCATCGAGCGCGAGCATCCGGACGACGTCCTGATCGCCATGCCAACCGCCGATCCGGCCACCATCCGC
>JANYLG010000221.1 GCA_025363775.1 Acidobacteriota bacterium
AGTGCTCGGCCAACACGCAGGCAGTCAGGTACTCAGGGAGTCGTCGGGGGAACATCACGAGCACCTTGACGAACAGCGTGAAGAACGTCCAGCGGCAAGGACTCAGAATCAGTTGCCTGAACCCTGCGATGGCGACCGCCCGCAGCTCGCCCCAGGCTGGCATGAGAAAGGCCTTCCTGATCGGTCTGGGGCGCATCTTGGCGAAGTGATTGAACGTTCGTTCGGCGAGTGCGCGCGGTTCGTACAGCACCTCGTAGATCCGGACGAACTCGCGCGCGATTTCCTCTGAGGGCCGGGTGGGCACGAAATTGACGGCGCCGGTCTGGCTTCCGAGATCGTCGCTGAACACGATCGGAAGCAGGCGACCTTCCTTCTCCAGACGAGTCCACAGATCGGTGCCGGGCCCGACCTGAAGCTGGGTGATGAACATCTCGGGAATCTGGTTCCGAACGGCGAAGTCGATGAGCCGCTGGTCGGCTCCCGCCTTCTCGTTGTCGAACCCTACGATGCATCCGGCGATGATCTGCAGGCCTGCTCTGGCGATGACGTCACACGCGTGGTCGAGGTCGATGCCCACGTTCTGGTGTTTCCCGCTCAGCTCGAGCGACTCGACGTCAGGGCTCTCGATACCGACGAACACGCGCGTGAAACCCGCCCTGACCATCAAGTCCATCAGTTCCTCATCGCGGGCCAGGTTGACGGACGCCTGGGTGGTGAAGTCGAACGGATACCCGCGCTGCTCCATCCATGGAATCAACGCTCGCAGGAGCTCCTTGGCTTTCGCAGGGACGCCGATCAGGTTGTCGTCCACGAAGAAGACATGCCGACGCCACCCCATGTCATAGAGGATCTGCAGTTCCTCCAGGATGCGAGAGGGCGGTTTCGACCGGAACTCGT
This sequence comes from Acidobacteriota bacterium, assembly GCA_025363775.1. Taxonomy (GTDB): domain Bacteria; phylum Acidobacteriota; class Vicinamibacteria; order Vicinamibacterales; family Fen-181; genus FEN-299. The sequence continues at coordinate 898 of JANYLG010000221.1, forward strand.
GGCCGAACATGGTCGTGACGTCGCAGAACTCGCATCGGAACGGACAGCCGCGAGAGAACTGGATGCCCATGTCCAGATAGTGATCGACATTCAGCAGATCGAACCGGGGAATCGGTGACGTGGCCAGATCGGGCCTGCCGGTGCCCTGGAGCACCACGCCGGAATCGCGGCGCTCGATGGCCGTCACCAGGTCGGCCGCGATCGACTCCAACTCGCCTCTGACCACGATGTCGGCGCCCGCGCGAAGGAACTCCTCCGGGGCGTGGAACGCGAGCGGACCGCCCACGACGACGAGCGTGCCGTGGGCCTTCGCTTCCTTGATGGCGGTCAACATCCCGGTCGAATGCACCCCCATCCCGGTAATCATGACGACGTCGGCCTCGACCCATTCCGCGGCTGAGACGTTCCGGACCACGAGATCGACGAGCGTGTAGTCCCATGTCTGCGGGAGAATGGCGGCGACGGTGACCAGACTCAAGGGCGCCGAGGTGGCCTTCCGGCCGGTCATCCACAGCACCCTTTCGAACGTCCAGTAGGTCTGCGGACAGCGGGGGTTCAGCAGGAGGATCTTCATCGGGTTCCGAGTCTCGCCTGGTATGGGCGCGCTGCGCGCGCAGGTCATTGCGGAAGAGACGCCACGCTTCTGCACGAGAAGCCCGCCCCCCTCGTCATGGAAGTCGATGGCGTCATGGTTCTCGAGATCCCAGCCCGACTCAGCAGCAGACACACGCCGACCCAAGCATGCCCGGATCGCCACCACGTCCTTCTCTTTGCGAGAGCCACACAGGTGCGCGAGATCCGCCCGGTAGTCCAGATTGTAGATCATCAGCAGCGCGGGCGGCGAGTCGAAGCCATGGCGCGGCTCGCGGTCGATCCGCCCAAAGCGCTGGGCTGCCCGCCAACGGCCGCCCTCGCATCGGCCGGACAACTGACATCGCACGACCAGGACACCGCGGATTTGAATTTCTCGACGCGGATCCATTGCCTGGATTTGGGCCGGATCGGTAAGAATCAGACCAGCACCGAGCCGAGCACGACGCCACGTTCGACGTGGCGCGGGCGCTCGGGAAGATGAGCCGTAGCCCAAACGGGCGAAGGCGGAAAGGCGCGGGCCCCGCGACCAGGAGGATGAGGATGCGCGTTTGGCTCCATCAAGAAGGGCGGCACCGAGGAACACGGCGTCAACGCCACCCCGACGTTCGTCATCAACGGGGTCAAGGTGGTCGGCGCCCTGTCCTACGCCGAGTTCGCGTCAATCATCCAGTCGTTCCAGTAGGGACGCCTTCCCGAACCGCGAAGCGCCAAGTGGGAGGGAGGCCGCCACTGCGGCGCCAACGTCCGTACTGATATGCTGTGCGGCGTTCGACGAGCTTCGGACCTGGAGGGGCAATGAACGGCACCCCGGTGGTGATCGGCGTGGCAGGAGGATCGGGATCGGGCAAGACGACCGTGGTGCGACGGATCGTCGAGAGCATGGGAGACGACCACGTCCTCGTGCTCGAGCACGACCGCTACTATCACGACCACCCCGAACTCCGGCTCGAGGAACGGGCGGCGCTCAACTACGACCACCCGGACTCCCTGGAAACCGACCTGATGGTGCGGCACGTGCACGATCTCCGGGCCGGCCGACCGGTCGAGCTACCGGCTTACGACTTCGCACGCCACGCGCGGCGCCACACCACAGATACCGCCCAGTCGCGCCAGACCATCATCGTGGAGGGCATCCTGATCTTCGCGGACGCCGGTCTCCGGAAGTTGATGGACATCAAGGTGTTCGTCGATACCGACGACGACACACGGTTCATCCGCCGGCTCAAGCGCGACGTGGCGGAGCGCGGCCGGACAATGGACTCGGTAATCGATCAGTACCTGAACACGGTGAAGCCGATGCACCTGGAGTTCGTGGAGCCGACCAAGCGCTACGCGGACATCATCATCCCGCGCGGCGGCCACAATGCCGTGGCCATCGACATGCTGCTGACGCTGGTCCGCAGCCTGACCAGCCGCTGATCGGGGGACAGGGGACAGGAGTCGGGGGGCCGGGGAACAGAGGTCGGGTGCCGGGGACAGGGGTCGGAGGGCCGGGGACAGGAGTCGGGGGCCGGGGGCAGGAGTCGGAGGACAGGGGACAGAGGTCGGGGGCCGGGGAACCGGAGTCGGAGGACAGGGACAGGAGTCGGGGAACAGGGGACAGGCGTCGGAGGACGAGGACAGGGGTCGGGGGACGGGGACAGGAGTCGGAGGACGAGGACAGGAGTCGGAGGACAGGGACAGGAGTCGGGGGCCGGGGACAGGGGTCGGAACAGGGATCAGGGATCAGGGATCAGCATGAGGACGGCAAAACGGAAATGATACCCGGCACCATCTTCAGGCGAACGGTCAGCGTGCGATTCGACGAAGCCGACGCACGAGGAATCCTGTTCTACGGCCGCGTCCAGGCGCTCGCCCATCGCCTGTTCGAGGAGTTCGTGGTCTCGGATCTCGTGGAGCGATGGGAGGACTGGTTCCTGAGCGACCGGTTCGTCGCGCCCATCAAGCACGCGGAAGCCACGTTCCATCGGCCCATGCGCCCCGGGCACCAGTACGACGGCGAACTGACGATTACAAAGGTTGGAGCGTCGTCGTTCGAAGTCGTGACCCGGTTCATCGATCGGGAGAGCCCGGAGCCGGTGCTCTGCGCGGAAGCGCGGATCGTGAACGTCCTCGCCGACCCGGTGACGTGGAGAACGATCCCGATTCCCTCAGAGATCCGCGCGCGCCTGGTCGCTCACCTGGCGAGCGAGTAGCGCCCGCTGGCACTTGCCGAGGGGCGTGCGCGGGATGTTGTCGACCCAGGCAACCCTCTGCATGCGCTCGAACGGCAACACCCCGTCGCGGAAGTACTGCAAGAGGGACGCGTCGAGCGCGGCGCGCCGGCCGGTGTCGAGCGCGGCGCTCCCCGTCTTCGCCAACGCGATCACCAGTTCGTGCCCCAGGCGCCCATGCGGAAGCGCGACGACGGCAAGGTCGAAGCCGGGGATGACCGTAAGGCCCTCCCCATCAGCCCAGCGGCGTCCGACTTGCTCGAGCCGCGGCAGCGAGACGATTTCGCCGAGAACTTTCACCGACTCCGACGCTCGGCCGAACACCTCGACCCCGCTGTCGCTCACACGGCCGACATCGTCGGTTTCCAGCCAGCCATCCCGCTTGGGATCCCACACCAGGACCTCGTCTCCGGCCAGTTCGGCGCAACACGTCAGCAGCGAGGCGGTGCGAATGGCGAGGCGCTGATCGTCGGCCACGCGAATCTCGGCGTGCGACAGGATCGGCAGCGTCGCCGGGTAGGTGGGCGCCAACGGTGACAACAGCGCGGCGGTCGCCACCTGCGAGCAGGTTTCCGTGAGGCCGTAGCTTGGCAGGCAGGGCCAGCCGAGGGCGCGCGCCGCCTGATAGAGAACGGGTTCCATGGCTGCACCGCCGACGACGATCGCGCGAATCGATGGAGGCGACGGCACTCCGGCCGCGACGAGATCGTGAACCTGAGAAGGCACGAGGGCGGACAGCGTGGCGCGCGACCTCGTGACGATCGCGTGGAACGCCGAGGCGTCCCACCTGTCCTCGACAGCCGGCACGACGCGGGCGCCGTTCAACCACGCCCGTGCGAGGATGCCGAGGCCGCCAACGTGGAAGAGCGGCAGCGCGTGCGCCCACACATCGGCCGCTCCAGCCGCCAGATGCCTGTTCACCGCCGCGGCCGACGCCAGGAACGCCGCCTTGGACAGGGCCACCCAACGCACCTGGCCAGAACTGTCGCTGCTCGTGCCGGAGGTCGCCACCCACACGTGCGCGTCGAGGGCCGGCAGGCGGCGCTCGATCGCACCGATCCCGTTCGCCGTGCGTCGAATCCACTCGGGGTTGGCCAGGACGATCGAGCGCGGGCTCTCCCAGTCCACCGGTGTCGCGCCGGGCCGGAAGTAGAACCCGGTCGTCATCCGATAACCAATCCTGCGGCGGCCAGCGCGCAGAACAGCAGTTGCAGCAGCGCCGTCTGCGCGAGAAAGACGTTGAATCGCCGGCTTGGCGGATTGTTCCACACGCCCCGCACGAGGCCGATGGCCAGCGGCAGCGTCATCAACGGCAGGACGGCAGCCCATGGCCGTCCCGCGGCCACCCATGCGACGCCGAGTGCATACGGAACAGCCACGAGCACGGCAACCTCAACCCTCGCGAACCGCTCGCCAAATCTGGCGGCCAGCGTCCGCTTTCCCACCGTCCGGTCGCCAGCGATGTCGCGGCAGTTGTTCACGGCGAGCAAGGCTGAGCTCTGCAGACCCACCTGCAGCGCCGCAATCTCGGCCCACGGCGACAAGCCGTGCCCCGTCAGCACGTAAGCCATCCCCTTGATCGCCGCGACGCCGAAGAACAGCAGGACGAACACTTCACCCAACCCGAGATAGGCCAGCGGAAACGGCCCGGCCGTGTAGGCATACCCCGCGATGAGCGAGAGGACCCCGATGACGAGAATGGGGACCCCGCCCGCGAGGATGAGCGGGACACCGAGCAACGCGGCCAGCAGGAAGAACAGGCCGGCGCCCAGCATCACGTGATGTCCACGGAGCAGGCCGCTCTGGGTGACGCGGATCGGCCCCAGGCGCTCCGCGGTGTCGGCGCCCTTCTCGAAGTCCGCGGCGTCGTTGACGAGGTTGGTGCCAACCTGGATGCACAGGGCCGAGGCGAGCGCGAGCGCCGCGAGTGTCAGCGGGACGGGCCCGTCGGAGAAACTCACGGCCAACCCGGTGCCGAGCAGCACCGGAGCCACGCTCGCCGTCAGTGTCTTGGGCCGCGCCGCCAGCAGCCACGCAGAAATGGACATCGTCGCGCCCTCCGCCCGCCGCCTTCCGCCTTTCCTACGGAAGCCTCGGGAACTTCTTGAAGTCCGGCTTCCGCTTCTCGAGATATGCCTTCTTCCCCTCCTGCGCCTCCTCGGTCATGTAGTAGAGCAGCGTGGTGTTGCCGGCGAGGTCGAGCAACCCGATCTGCCCGTCGCAGTCGGCGTTCATCGCGGCCTTCAGGCACCGGAGCGCGAGCGGCGAGTGCGCCAGCATCTCGCGCGCCCACTGCAGCGTGACCGTCTCGAGGTCCGCCAGCGGCACCACCGTGTTGACCAGCCCCATGTCGAGCGCCTGCTGCGCGTTGTACTGCCGGCACAGGTACCAGATCTCGCGCGCCTTCTTCTGCCCGACGATGCGCGCAAGGTAACTCGATCCCAGCCCGCCGTCGAACGACCCGACCTTCGGCCCCGTCTGGCCAAAGATCGCATTGTCGGCCGCGATGGTCAGGTCGCAGACGATGTGCAGCACGTGGCCGCCGCCGATCGCGTACCCGGCGACCATCGCGATCACCGGCTTTGGCAGGCTGCGAATCTGCTTCTGCAGGTCGAGCACGTTCAGGCGGGGCACGCCGCCCTCATCCACGTACCCCTGGTCACCGCGAATCTTCTGATCGCCGCCGGAGCAGAACGCCTTGTCCCCGGCGCCGGTCAGGACGACGACGCCAATCGTCGGGTCCTCGCGGCACACGCCGAACGCGTCGATCAGTTCGGTGACCGTCTTCGGCCGGAACGCATTCCTGCGCGCCGGCCGGTTGATCACGATCTTGCCGATGCCGTCCTCGGTCTTGAGGAACAGGATGTCGTCGTAGGTCCTGACCGTCTGCCAGGCTTCCAGGGTCTGGGTCATGTCTGCCTCTCCATCACGCGCACGATCCACGGCCCGACCGCGCGTGCAAACGCCGACGGGTTGTCCCAGGGCACGCGGTGCCCGGCATCCTGACACGTCTCGAACTCGATCGGCATGCGGCTGGCGCGCAAGAGGTCGGCGATCGCGACGAACTTCGCGTCGCGGGCGCCCGTCACCCACAACACCGGGTACCGCCACTCGCAAAGCCGCGCCCGGCCATCGGGCTGACCGGCCAGCGAACACACCCTCAGCGCACGCGCCAGGCTCGCGCGCGACGCGGGCAGGCCTTCCGTGCGCGACGGCGCGGGTCCTCCGCTGAACACCGACTGCGCATCCCACTCGCGCCAGATGTCTTGCTCGGGCGACGTGAGGAGCCGCTGCGCCCATGCGTCATCCGACGCGCGCCGGGCGTCCCTGCCGGCCACATCACCATCAGCCAGGCCCGGATGGCACGACACGAAACAGGTGCCGCGCACGGGAGACGCCGAAGAGGCCAGAAGCGCGCTGGACAACGCCAGCCGCGCGCCGAACGAGTACGCCAGCACGAATACCGGGACGTCTTCCCCGCCGCCGCACGCTGCAGCGAGCCGGCGGTCGAGCGCCGCCGACGAAGACGCCCAGTCGTCCACCCCGGGCTGCGCCAGCATGGCCCAGAGATCGATCGCCTCGATCGTGGCGTCCGGAAACGACCCCGCCACGCTGGTCCAGTCGGACGCCCGGCCCAGGAACCCATGCAGCGCCAGCAGCCTGTAACTCGGTTCGTTCACCCTCGCGCCTCCTCGGCACGCCTGGCCCAGAAGGCGTCCGTCTCGTCCTCGTCGGGCCGGAGTTCGATGATGGCCGCCGGTCCGATCTCCCCACTCGGAAGCGCCGCGTAGTACTCGGTGCCCCACATCGCCGCCCACGCCTCGAAGCCGGCGGCGTGACGGTTCTGGAACCGCTCGTTGCGGAACATCCGCTTGAAGATCCGCCCGCCGCCATTGTTGATGACCACGATGCGAAGACGAAGACCTTCGAGATGCTGAAGCGCCCACGGCGCCGAGAGATCGTAGAGCGCGGTGAGGTCGCCAATCACCGCCCAGTTCTCCACGCCGGGTCGGGCCCACCCGAGGAAACTCGCGACCTGGCCGTCAATCCCGTTCGCACCCCGGTTCTCGCCGATTGAAAAACGGCGGTCGGCGAAGGTCGCAAACTGGTTCCACTCGCGGATCGGCAGGCTGTTGCCGAGATAGACGAACGAGCCCGCCGGAATCGTCTCCGACAGGCGGCGAACCAGCGCTGGCTCGCTCCGGGGATGCGATGCAAGCAGGTGATCGCTGGCCGCGGCCACCCGGGCGTCCCAGGCGAGAAGGGCCTGGACGGAGGCCCTCGTCGGCGCCGGAGTCCCGTCAAGGCGAGCCGCGCCAGAGATTGCACGTCGCGCATCCGCCGGGAGGGGCAGCGGTATCCCTGCCGGGACGTGCAGGTGTGTGCCGTGCGTCAGGCCCCGCCAGGGCGTTCTCGAGACCGACAGCACGGGCACCCGGAACGACAGCTCGAGGTCGCGCCAGATCCGGAACGACGGCACCTCGCCGATGCGGATCACCGAGTCGAACAGGTGCTGCTCGAACCCGCGCTGCACCACCTCATCACCCGACCGAAGCAGCCGAGCGCCCGGCGCCGATCGGATTCCCGAACTGGCCTCCGCGAGCATCGGCGCGCCGAGCTCCTGGCAGACACGAGCGACTGGCTCGCGATCGCCCGACTGGCGAAGGCCTCCGACGATGATGAGCGGGGAGCGAACGCGAGTGAGAAACGACTCGAACTCGGCGATGGCGGACGCGTGGATGGCGGACGCGTCGCGGGCCGACAAAACGGGGCCTGGGTCTGGCGGGAGGGCGTCAGGGCACAGCGGGACGCCGGTCGTGCTGCGCCAGTCGGCCAGCAGCGGATCGGAGAAGCAGACGTTGATGTGCGCCGGGCCATCCGGCGCCGGCCACGTCCAGGCGTCACCTGGATGCTCGAGATCGACGAAGACTCTCGCGAATGTGCCAAACAGGTTCACCTGATCGATCGCCTGTGGCGCCCCTGAGCCGCGATACGCGCGCGGCCGGTCGGCCGTCACGGCGAGGAGCGGCACACCCGAGTAATGGGCTTCGACCATCGCCGGCAGCAGTTCTGCCGCCGCCGTCCCCGACGTGGTGACTACCGCCACCGGTGTGCCATCCCGCCTGGCCCGCCCGAGCGCAAAGAACGCCGCGCTTCGCTCGTCGAAGAACGACAGCACCTCGGGACAGGGGTCGGAAAAGGAGTGTGAACCTTTCTTTACCTGTTCGTCGAGGACTTCGACGAGGGGCGCGTTGCGGCCTCCCGGGCAGACACAGAACGTCCTGACACCACAGGCCCGGAGTCGATCGACCACGGCAACGGCAAGCGTCTGGTTGGCGCTCAGACGTTCCACGTCGCCCTCACGGCCTGCATCTTGTCCAGCACCTCCTGCCACTCGTCCGGGTAGCGACTCTGCGACACCACGCCGCAGCCGGCCCAGATCTCGAGCTGGCCATCGCGATACTGCAGGTTCCGAATCGCCACGACGCAGCGGCCTCCGCCCCACGGCCAGCGCAGGCCGAACGGCGCGCCGAACCTCTTGCGGTCCCCTCCAGGATCGATTCCCGTCAGCCACTCGGTGCCCGCAGCGCCACGCGGGTACACGCCGAGCGCGGGCGTCGGGTGCAGCCGCCGCGCCACCGTCTCGAAATCGAGCGGTGCCGTCGCGTCCAGGCAAATATCCACGGCGAGGTGTTCGAGCAGGCCGAACACGCGCACCTCGGTGCCCGATGCGCGCGGCCGGCCCCACGCTTCGACCTGGGCCAGGAGATCGTCCACCACGCTCTGGTGCTCGTCACGATCCTTGGGACTCTCCTCGAGGCTGGCGAGCCCTGCGTCGGACCGGCGGGTCCCCGCCACCGCCATCGTCGAGAGACGCCGTCCGCCTTCGATCTCGAACAGGAGTTCCGGTGTGGCACCGATCAGGAACTCCGGCGAACCCGTCCCCGTGTCGGCAGTCGGCCGGTAGAAGCCGTAGGCGTACAGGTTCGGCGGCAGCACCGGCACGCGGCTAAGCAACTGCGCGAAGAGCGCCGGCGCGTCCTCTGGCGCGAGGGAGGCCGTCATCACGGTGATCGGCACGCCCTTGCGAAGCGTTCCGTCTTCGAGGCGCGAGGTGAGCGTCCGGAACCCCTCGGCAAACCGTCGCTCGTCGGGTGCGCCCCACGATGGCGTGATGAGCCCGGCCGTGCCGATCGGAAACCGCTCCGCCCACTCGGCCTTCGACAGCGTGTGAAGGGCCGTGGCGTCGGTATCGAACCACCAGGCGCGTTCGCAGGCCAGCGAGAAGTCCGGCGCGAAAAACGCCGGGGATCCGTCCCGTGGGGACAGAACGGGGTCGAGTGGCGCGGCGACGCACGCAGTGGCGTCAGCACCAGTTTGAAGGAAAGCCAGCGCGGTTCGCATCGATGCCATTCGATTATATCGGTTCCTGCTGCTGCGCGATGGGTGCCATTCGATCTGGCTGTTGCGGTGTGGGCCCGGCAGCATTCGCCCTGCCCGGTGCTGGCCGATCCTTCGCGGGCCACGGGACGTCCGGAACTCGCCGGCCGCGAGATGTAGGGGTTGCTCTCGAGGAGAACGGCACACCTTGTGCAAAACCCGCTGGGTGGATGGCCCAAGCCGCACCCCCCGCACGGTGAGCCTCGGGAATACCCGAATCGTCGGGCGTGTTGATCGATCGAAGGCGATCCGGCAGGGCCGGCTCATTGGCCGGCCTGTCGGCGTCCTGACACTTGAAGGGGACACGCCATGAAGAAGCCGAACTCAAAGATCGTCCGGCTCCAGGAATTGAAGGCGATGCTGTCGTCGTATCGAATGATGACGGTCGAGGAAGTGGAAGCGACCGGCTGGGGCGACCTCGAAGTCGAACTCGAGGGTGAAGTCTGGCGGCTCGAGCAGGAATTGCACGACGAGGCCCGACTCCACCCCGAGGCCGCGTAGCCGGCTGTCACCGGACTGCCGGGATTCAGAAGTCAGAAATCAGAAATCAGAACGGCTTGCGATGCAACATCCACCAGCGTGCTGACCTCTTCGAGACGCCGGCGCAGCTCGGATACGCTGTCGCCGGTGTTATCATTCTGGCTCCTGGCTTCTGGCTTCTGACTCCCTCAGCTTCACAGCCGGTATGATGCACGCTGCTCGACGCATCGAGGACGTACAGGCTCCGATCATTCCGATCATCGGCGAGTGGATCCGCCGCAACCCAGGGACGATCTCGCTCGGCCAGGGCATCGTCTCCTACGGCCCTCCGCCGGAGGCCCTGTCGGCTCTCCGGTGCTTTCCCGCGACCCCCGACGATCATCGCTACGGACCGGTCGAGGGTTCGCCGGATCTGATTGACGCCATCCACCACAAGCTGGCGATCGAGAACGGATTCGCGCCAGGGAGCGACCGCCGGGTCGTCGTGACCGCCGGCAGCAACATGGCGTTCGTCAACGCGGTGCTGGCCGTGACCGATCCCGGCGACGAGGTGATCCTCCAGGCGCCGTTCTACTTCAACCACGACATGGCGATAGTGATTGCGGGCTGCCGGACGGTGGCGGTGGCGACCGACGATCGGTACCAGCTTCGCCTCGACGCCATTCGGGCGGCCATCACGCCGCGCACCCGCGCCGTCGTTACCATCTCGCCGAACAATCCCACGGGAGCGGTGTACCCGGAATCGGCGCTGCGCGCGGTCAACCGCCTCTGCGCCGAGCACGGCCTGTATCACGTGCACGACGAAGCGTACGAGTACTTCACCTACGACAGCGCCAGGCACTTCTCGCTGGGAGCGATCGCCGACGGGGTTCCGCACACCATCTCGCTGTACTCGCTGTCGAAGACCTACGGAATGGCGAGCTGGCGGATCGGGTACATGGTGATCCCGGCCCACCTGTTCGAGGCGATCAACAAGATCCAGGACACCAATCTGATCTGCCCGCCGGTCGTCTCACAAGCCGTGGCGTGCGCCGCGATCCGGGCAGGATCGGGATACTGCCGCGAGCGGGTGCGCGCACTCGCGGAGATCCGGCCGGCGGTGCTCGAGTCGCTCGCGCGCGTGGCCGACATCTGCGAGGTGCCGCGACCGGACGGGGCGTTCTACTGCCTGGTTCGCGTGAAGACCACGATGGACCCGCTGGCGCTGGTGGAGCGCCTGGTCGTCGAGCACCGGGTGGCGGCGGTGCCGGGCACCGCCTTCGGCCTGTCGGACGGCTGCTACCTTCGCGTGTCCTACGGGGCGCTGGACAAAGACACGGTGGCCGAGGGGATCTCGCGACTCGTCTCAGGCCTGCGCGCCATTGTCGGCTGACGCCGAAACGGACGGCCTCGAGTTCGGACTGCGACGTCTCCTTCGCCAGCGGCGCTGACATCGCTACGGCTGCAGCCTGACAGCTCTTCTCTGGAAACGGGCAATTTAGAGAACGATCGTCCCGGACAGGCGCCCCGCAGCGTGCTCGAACGTCGCCATGCTCGCGGACGCTCGTCCGTCGTCAAGCGACGCTGAAGATGTCAGCAGCGGTCACTGTGAATGCTCCGGATGGCACGTTGCGCAGTTCCTCCCGCGCGCACACCGCGGAGATGGGCGTGTCCGTCACGCCCGGCAGCGCGGCTGCTTTGCGTTCGAGGACACGGACCATCGCGGCTGCGTCTTCGCTGCGGCCCCATTTCGCTTCGCCGAGAAGCATGGGCGTGCGGGAGCGGCCCGCAAGGCCGACGGCGTCGATCTCAACGGAGCCGTCGGTGTTCCACCACGGTCCCAGCGCGACAATGTCCCCCGGCAGCGCTCCGGAAAGTACCGCACGCACGAGGTGCCGTCTGAACGCCTCCTCCCACGGTGCGCCCATGGCGTCATCGAGGCCCGCCTCGAGCAACCGAGCCACTGGTTCGCCGAGTCCCCGTTCGATCTGCGACCGGTACCGCTCGACGTGGCCCAGCCAGAAGGCGAGGTAGTTGTCCGCGATGCGGTAGGTCTTGCGCCTCGTGCGGGCCGGATTCTCAGTGACTGGGGTCAGGCGTTCGACGAGCCGTAGCTCTGTGAGACGCGCCAGCAGTCGCGAAGGCTCGACGCCTAGCGCATCGTGGATCTCGTTGTGCTT
>JANYLG010000023.1 GCA_025363775.1 Acidobacteriota bacterium
TCCGGGCGGCCCCCCCGGCTCGGGCACCGCCGGCCCGACAGATCCGACACCACTCGCTACACGGCTCAATCCGAGACGCGCCCCTCACGCCGTCACGGCAGAACGTGAGACACCGTCAGCGGAATAACGTGAGACGCAACAGGCGGACGCAGATGGGTCGGAACTGACGCAGATGGGTCGGAACTGACGCAGAAGAGTCGGGGCTGACGCAGAAGAGTCGGAACTGACGCAGAAGAGTCGGAACTGACGCAGAAGAGTCGGAACGAACGCAGAAGGGTCGGGAACTGACGCAGATGGGTCGGAATACGAAGACTCGCCGGGAGAGGGTGGGCGGGGGTGGGATGGCTTGCGGCCGCGGCGACTGTCGGCGAAGGGATGAGCGTCAGAGGACAGAACCCCACGGAGGCGGTGGGTATCAGCGGGGTTGAGCGCGATGCACGCACGCGAAGCAGACCGCGCGACCCCCGCGGCCAACGGCCGACGACGGCCGGCGTGGAGGTTCTGCCCCGAGCCGACCGGAGTCCGCGGTGCGAGACATTCCGCCCCCGGCCGCGCAGGGCGAGTCGGGGCTGACGACGAAGGGTCGGAACTGACGCAGAAGAGTCGGGAACTGACGACGAAGGGTCGGAGCGGACGACGAAGAGTCGGGAACTGACGCAGAAGGGTCGGAACGGACGACGAAGAGTCGGGAACGGACGACGAAGAGTTGGGAACTGACGCAGAAGGGTCGGAAACTGACGATGAGGGGTCGGGTGCTGGTTCAGTTCATCGGCAGTTCGGGGCGGACCAGGGGAAGTTCGTCCTCCGGGCCTTCGTCGTCCGGCTCGCGGTCCGTGGCCTCGCCCTCGAATTCGTTGGTGTAGGTGAGAATGGGGATGTGCTGTGTGTCTTTGTCGAGCTTGAGCATCGAGAGCACCTGGAAGCTGATCGGGTCGTCGATGGAGATGCACAGGATCACCAGGTTCGGGCGATTCTGCTTGATCTGCGTGAAGGCGCGTTCGCTCTCGGCGACGAACACCACGTCGTAGTGCCCGGCATCCAGGACAGACTCGAGGAGTTCGAGTATCTCGTGGCTGCCGTTGACAACCACGACTTTCTGGATGCCACGCCCGGTCTTCAGATTCGCAAGTCCACTGACCCTGTTCAGCATGGTCTGATCCTCTCCTAACTGTTCGTCATTCTCTTTCAAGATTCGCGCCATGGCGTGTACGCCTGCGGGATAGGGTTTTTCGGCAGATTCCTGGCCCCTTCCGGCACCTGGTCGCTGCCTGTGGACAGCCTGTCGCGATCTGCGGACATCGGAGCCGCTCGGCAGCAAGGTGCTGGGTTCAGGGGCATTACTGTGAAGTCCGGACCGTCGGGCGCTGTTCGGCGCAGGGTGTCGATTTCTGACCCGGGCGGACCGGAAATCGTCGCGTTGCGCTGAGCGGGCGGCTGGGGAGTGGAGGAATGTGCCACATCCGATGAGTTTGATGTGGACAGGATTGCGTCATGCTTCAACTTCGACCCGGTCCGGGTGGTCTACCTGGTCAGCATGAGCTTCGTTGGTCGATGGTGGCCGCGTGCCTGGCTGCTGGTGTTTGCTGCCGCGGGTGGCCGACGCACGCGAGGACGCAGGGGGACGAACTGGCGGCGATCCTGTCGGTGGGCGCAGTGCGGTTTCGAACCGCAGCGACGGCCTGAGCTGGGGCTGCAGCGATCTGAGCAGCACGGATGGCACCCCACCCGAGCGCGGCCGGCCAGCGCAAGGTGGCTGGCATGCTGCTGGCGTGCTTCCGCACGGACAGCACGGCGCGCGCCTGGTACCTCAACAGGTAGTCGGAGCTGGCCGTTTATTTCTTCTTTTTTGCCGCAGTCTTCGCGGCCAGTTTGGCCGGCGGTTTCGGCGCGGGCTCGTAGTCGATGTTGATGTTGCTGACTGCCGCGATCGGCCGCTGGGCGGCGGTGAAGGTCTCGGTTCCGTTCAGGGTGAGCACCGACAGTTTCTCGCCGAGCAGACTCACCTCGTTCACATCCTCGGGCACGTCGATTGAAATGCGCTCGGTGCCGACCGGCGCGATGGCCTTCACGCCCCCCGGGCCGGCGCCGCCGCCAATCCGGTCGAGAAGATCCCTCCCGGCCCTGAACTCGCTGCGCACGACGCCACGCGCGAGCAGCCTCCCGTCTGGGGTGAGGGCGCCGATGGTCGCCGTGTAGTTCGCGTAGCCCTTGCCCGCCTTCACCATCTCCTCCGAGTAGGTGTGGCGGTTGTGGAGGTCCAACGTCAGCGTGAGCGGCCCCTTGTGCGGCGGAAGATGGATGATGACGCCCTCGGCCGGGTTGCGGCCGGTGACCACGTCGCAGAACTGCAGCTTGCTGCCCACGCCCGTTCCGAGCACCTGCGGGCAGGCCACGTTGGCGGGGCCTGCCACGCGATGCGGCGGCGCTGGCCTGGGGGCCGGCTTGGCGGTCTTGGTCGCCGGCTTGGCCGCCGGCCTTTTCGACGGACGCGTTTGCGCGACGGCCATGCCTGCCGCGAGCAGCGCCACCAACAGGACCATCAGCCCGCGCTTCATGCCTGTCACTCCTCGACCGGGTGAAAATTGGTGACAGCGCCGGTCGTCACCCCGCGCTGGTTGATCAGATCGAGGAACTCCATCCGGGTACGCGAGCTGCTCCTGAAGGCGCCCAGCATCGCGCTCGTGACAGCGGAGGAGCGCTGCTTCTCCACGCCGCGCATGGCCATGCACAGGTGGGTGGCCTCCATGACGACCGCGACGCCGAGCGGCTCGATTTTCTCCTCGATCGTCCGCGCAATCTGGTTGGTGAGGCGCTCCTGCACCTGCAGTCGGCGGCTGAAGACATCCACGAGGCGCGGGATCTTGCTGAGGCCGATCACCCGGGTGCTGGGAATGTAGGCGACGTGGCACTTCCCGAAGAACGGCAGGAGGTGGTGCTCGCACATGCTGAAGAAGTCGATGTCCTTGACGATCACCATCTCGCTGTAGTCAACGGTGAACAGGGCGTTGTTCAGCACCTTGTCCACGTCGGCCTGGTAGCCGCTCGTCAGGAACTTGAGGGACAGTTCCACGCGCCTTGGCGTGTCCACCAGCCCCTCGCGCGCCGGATCCTCGCCCAATTGGGAGAGCAGCTGTCGAATGAGATCCTGCATCTCAACAGTGTACAACAGGGAAAGTCGGTTCTGACGTAGAAGGGTCGGGAACTGACGCCTGCCGCATCAGCCCGGTCCACGTCCGCCTCTCTCGTCTGGCCGGCGCCTGTGCCGCGGCCCCTGACACCCGGCTGCCGAATCCTTCGTACAACGAACGAGGCCCGGGAAGGTGTCCCAGGCCTCGGGGCGGGTCGGGCGCCGGCGTCGGCGCGGGCTACGCGCTGACCGGCGTCTGCTTCTCGGTATCCTCCGACTTCGACGTCTTCAACCCCTTGATCTGAATGAGGGGCGTTGACGGCTGCTCCATCAGGATATGCTGCCGATAGAGCTGTTCCATCTTCGCGTCATAGGCGGCATCCTTCGGCTCGCTCTTGACCTTCGCGCGGGCGGCCAGTTTCTCGTCGCGGGCGGTCTTGGCGATTCCCGCCTCGTCGAGGTCGGTCTGCGCGGCGGCGGCCACCGCGTCGGGGTTGAGGATGAGCGAGTGCTGCACGCTCTCGAGCGGCACGTTCTTGCTGCCGGCGTAGATCTGGTGGCGGCCCCTCTCGTCGTACCACTTGCTGAGCGTTGCCGTCATGTGCATCTTCTCGATGATCTGGCGCCACCCGATCCCCGTGTTGTAGGCGCAGAAGGAGATTTCCCCTTCCTGCGTGCCGTAGGGAATGATGCACATCTCGGTGCGGCGGAAGTCGTACGTGAACAGATCCTGGAACCACATGCCCGCGATGAACAGGAAGTTCCAGCGGTCGGCCCGGCGCTTCTCGACGTCCTGCAGGCGCGTGTCGCCCGTCACCTGGCCGTAGTTCTTGCCCGTGGCGTTGAACGTCTTATCGAACTTCTTCAGCAGGTCCGACAGCTTGAAGTGCGCCGGCGCTGCAAACGGATCGTAGTTGCGCA
>JANYLG010000036.1 GCA_025363775.1 Acidobacteriota bacterium
TGATCGCCAGCTGGCAGGCCGGATCGTTCCGTCTCGGTCTTGCGGTGTCTGTGGGGCTGGCGGGCGTGTCGCTGATCCTCAGCCTGGTCGGTACCGGCCTGGTTCGCGCCATTCGCCCCCTGGCCTCGTCCCGTTCGGTCGCGCTGCGGCACGCCGTGCTCCGGCTGATCCGGTCGGGCAACCAGACGCGGGCTGTCCTGCTCGCCGTTGGCCTCGGCGCCTTCTTCATGGTTGGCGTCCGGTCCCTCCAGTCAACCCTGCTGGCGCAGTTCTTGGTGACGCTCGATCGAGGTGCCGCGGACATGTTCCTCATCGACGTCCAGCCCGATCAGGTGGCGGGGGTGGAAGGGTTGCTCGGCGAGAGGACTGGGCGCCGCCCGCCGCCCGCGATTCCGGTGCTTCGCGCGCGGGTCACGGGGGTCACGGGCCGCGAGCTGACCCTGCGCAGCTACGAAGAGGTCCGACGACGTGGAGAGCTGGGCCGCGAGTTCACCGTCACATGGCGCGATCACCTCCAGGCCAATGAACGCGTGGTGGAGGGGCAGTTCTGGGGCGCAGGTCGAGCCGAGGCCGTCGAGGTGTCGATCGAGCAGGGGCTCCGCGATCGCTCACACCTCCACGTGGGAGACACCGTGCAGTTCGACGTGCTGGGCCGCATCGTGAATGCGCGCGTGACCAGCGTTCGCGAGGTGGACTGGCGCGACGCCAGGCAGGGCGGCTTCATGTTCGTATTCCGGCCGGGGCCTCTCGACAAGGCTCCCGCCACCTACGTCGTGCCCGTTCGTGGTCCGGCCGATGCGATCTCGCGCGCCCGCCTCCAGCGCGTGTTGGTGGACCGCTTTCCGAACGTGTCGGTCATCGACCTGCGCGAGATCCTGCAGAACGTCGAGCGCGTGCTGTCCAAGGTGACGCTGGGCGTCAGCGTCGTTGGGGGCCTCGTCTCGTTCGTCGGCGCGCTGATCCTGATCGGGTCCGTGTCGATGACCAGGTTCCAGCGGATCTACGAGGTGGCCATCTTCCGGACGCTCGGCGCGGGCACGCGGCTTCTGACGACCATGATCGCCATCGAGTACGGCGTGCTGGGCCTGCTGGCGGGTGGCATAGGATCGATGGCGGCGATCGGGCTGACGTACTATGTCAGCCGCCACGTGCTCGATATCGCCTGGTCGCCCAATCCGTCGATCAGCCTGGCCGGGACGGCGATCACCGCCGTGGTGGTGTGCATCGTGGGGTTGCTGGCCAGCGCCGATATCTTGCGGCGTCGTCCGCTTGGCACGCTCCGCTCAGAGTAGCCGAAACTGGCCTTCTTCCTTTTCTGCGCCAACCCAACGATAATCTCTCCGGGCACGGCGGCCCGATGCGAGCCGGCGTTTCCTCTTGACCCTTTTCCCGTTCAGCATCCCGGAGGCGCCGAGTGAATAGACAGCTCCTTTCGCTGGCATCGCGGACATTGGGAGATGCGGGGCGCCGACAGGAACAGGATGCGCTCAGTATCGAGGGGCGGCTGCGCGAGTTGTCGTTCAACCTCTGGTGGAACTGGCACCCGCAGGTGCTCGAGATGTTCCGCGAACTCGATCATCGGGGATGGATCGAGACCAACCACAATCCGATCGCGTTGTTGAAGCGTTTCCCGCCCGGTGAGCTGGCGCAGCGCGCCGCCGAGCTGTCGCTCGAGAACCGCATCAGCTTCCACTACCGGCGGCTGCAGGAGTACCTCGGGTCGGAGCAGTCCTGGTGTTCCTCGCAGGCGGGCGCCCTGCGGGTCACCCCCATCGCGTATTTCTCGGCGGAGTTCGGCCTTCACGAATCGCTGCCCCTCTATTCGGGCGGCCTCGGCGTCCTGGCCGGAGACTACCTGAAGAGCGCATCGGACCTCGGGCTCCCGATGGTGGGCGTCGGCCTGTTCTACGCGAACGGCTACTTCCGTCAGCGGCTCGATGCCTCCGGGTGGCAGCGGGAGGAATACGGAGTCACCGAAATTGAGACGCTGCCGATGCGGCGGCCGGTCGGCGCCGATGGCGCCCCCATCATGATTCGGATCCCGTGCGACGGCGAGACGCTGAGCGCGGGCATCTGGATCGCGCGAGTGGGACGCACGCTGCTGCTCCTGCTCGATTCCGATGTCGAGCAAAACCCCGCCCACCTGCGCGGCCTGACCGGTCGGCTCTACGGCGGTGACGAGGTCACGCGTATCCGCCAGGAGATCCTGCTCGGCGTGGGCGGGCTCCGGGCGCTTCGCGCGCTCGATCTCAGGCCCGCCGTGCTGCACCTCAACGAGGGGCACAGCGCGTTCGCGGTCCTCGAGCGCGTGCGGGAGCGGGTAGAAGAGGACGGCCTTCCGTTCGAGGACGCCTTGCGGGAGACGTCGCTCCAGACCGTGTTCACGACCCACACACCGGTCGACGCGGGCCACGATCGGTTCTCTGCCGACCTGATGGAGCGCGAACTCGGCTGGCTGCGATCCGCCATGAAGGTCGATCGCGATCGGCTGATGCAACTGGGTCGGGTGAACCCGCACGACGGCGGCGAGCCGTTCTGCATGACCGTGCTCTCGCTGCGCGGATCGCGCTACCGGAACGGCGTATCCAGCCTGCACGGCCACGTGGCGCGACGGATGTGGACGGGCGTGTGGCCCGGGCACACCGAGGAGGAAGTGCCGATCGGCCACATCACCAACGGCATTCACGTCCGGTCCTGGCTGGCGCTGTCGATGAACCGGCTCTTCGACCGGCACCTGGGCGCCAGCTGGCCGGCGCACCAGAGTGAGTGCCGGACCTGGCTGCCGATCGCGTCGATCAGCGATGCGGAATTGTGGGAGACCCACTCGGTGCTGCGTCGCTACCTGATCGATTTTGTCTGCCGTCGGAGCGGCCGGCCGGACCTGCTGAACCCCCACGCCCTGACCATCGGCTTCGCCCGGCGGTTTGCCACCTACAAGCGCGGCACGATCCTGCTGACCGACCTCGACCGCCTGGCGAAGATCCTGTCGAACGTGAACGGCCCGGTTCAACTCGTCTTTGCCGGCAAGGCCCACCCGGCGGACAACCCCGGGAAGGGACTCATCAAGCAGATCGTCGAGATCACCCGCGACGCGCGCTTCGCCGGTCGGCTGGCATTCGTCGAGGATTACGATATCAACGTGGCCCGCTACCTGGTCCAGGGCGTGGACGTCTGGCTCAACACGCCGCTCCGGCCGCTCGAGGCCTGCGGCACCAGCGGGCAGAAGGTGGTCTTCAATGGCGGCCTGAACCTCTCGGTCCTCGACGGCTGGTGGGCTGAGGCGTACGACGGCCGGAACGGATTCGCCGTTGGCGACGGCACCGTCCACGCGAATGCTGCGATTCAGTGGCAGCGTGACGCGGCGGAGCTCTACGACAAGCTGGAGAACGAGGTGATCCCGCTCTTCTTCGACCGGGATGCGGCCGGGTTGCCGCACGGCTGGATTGAGCGGATGAAACGGTCGATGATGACCCTGGCCTGGCGCTACAACGCCGACCGGATGGTCACCGACTACGTCTCCCGCAGCTACCTGCCGGCCGCCGGCGGGCTCTGCTCCGCGTGACGCGCGTCTCCCGGTTGGCCACGAACACTCGTGCTATCATTGAGATTCGTGAACGAACTGGCGTGAGGAGAGGGGAATGGACCTGCAACACCATAAGGATGCGTTGGTCAAGAAGCGCTCTGAAATCCTGGCAACCGGCGGCATCAAACCGCTCCAGAACGAGGTCAACAGCCGCCAGGGCGACCTCGCGGATCAGGCCAACGGGACCAACGAAGTCCACATCCAGTTGAAGCTGAAGCAGACCGACGCGAAGATCCTCCAGGCGATCGAAGAAGCGCTGGCTCGCGTCGACAAAGGCATCTACGGCGTTTGCCGCGACTGCGGCGAGGCGATTGCCAGCGCCCGGCTCGAGTCAATTCCGTGGACCCGTGTGTGCAAGACCTGCAAGGAAAAGCAGAGCGCGTGAAGCCCTCCGAGATCCTGCAGCAGCTGCTGGAGATCTACAGCGGGAAGGCGGCGCTGCGCCGCCGCCACGAAGCGGTGGCGCGGATTGCCGGGCAGTATGACGTCAACAACACGTATCAGTACGTGATTGCGCGGGAAGACGAGCATCTGAGCTGGCTGGCTGGTGCGATTGGTGACCTTGGCGGCACGGTACCCGAGCGGCTCGCGCCCGAGACCCTCGCCCCGGTGAAGGGTGGCCAGGCGCTCCTCGGGGTCTTTCGCGGCGATGCCGAATCCAACGACGCGTTTGTCGCGACCTGGGGTCCACGCGCCAGCAACATCTCGCATGCGCGCCACCAGCTCATGCTGAAACTGATGCTTGGCGAAATGCAGGAGCAGGCCCGCCTGTTCCGCCAGGCGTCGACCGGGCGCGTGGACCTTCTTGGCCGCCGCACGGTCGGCGAACCCACGCCCGGCTTCGTGATGCCCACCCGCTGGGTGGAGTAGTGCCGCCCGTCGCGGTCGCCATCGGCACCAACCTGGGTGACCGTCACGCCCATCTCGCCTACGCCGTTACCCGACTGCGCTGCGTGCTCGCCGACCTCCGCCTGTCTTCGATCGTCGAAACCGACGCCATGGACGTCATCGGCGTCCAGCCGCCGTTTCTCAATGCCGCGGCAACGGGGCGCTATGACGGCGCCGCGCGCTCACTGCTCGACGAGTTGTTGCGGATCGAGCAGGAGCGGGGCCGCGATCGGCCTTACGCCCGCGCCCCCCGCACGCTCGACCTCGATCTGATCCTGTTCGGAGACGAGCGGGTCGAGGAGGAGGGGCTCATCGTGCCGCACCCTCGCTTTCGCGCCCGTCGCTTCGTCCTCGAACCTCTCGCCGAGGTCGGAGGTGGCCTCCGCGACCCCGTCACCGGCCTCACCGTGCGGGTCCTGCTGGAGCGGTTGGATAGAGCGGAACATCGGGAATTCTGAGACTCCAGCGACGATCCGCAACGGCCCACTGTCCGATCTCGGCGGATCGAGGTGGAGCGTGCTGGACGCCCGCCGAGGTCCAAACGAAAGGCCGCAGATGATGCGCACCTGCGGCCCCCAGCCACGATTCGCCGGCCGTCAATCCCAGCGCCACCGACGACCAGCTACCAGCTACCAGCTACCAGCTACCAGCTACCAGCTACCAGCTACCAGCTACCAGCTACCAGCTACCAGCTACCAGCTACTGACCACTGGCAACTGCCTACTGCCTACTGCTTGGCGTAGACCTGCTTCATCTCGCCGCGCTGCGTGGTGCGGACGATGGTCAGTTCCTTGCCGTCGGCGCTCAGGCTCCAGCTCGCCGTCGTTTCCACCGCGCCGTTCGGGCCTTCCTGCGTCGTCTTGATGACGAGCTTGGCGCCGTCGAACTTCGCGGTGCTCTTCGACTCGCCGCGCTGGGTCTTGTTGACCGACTCGGTGCCGTCCAGCTTGAAGACCGTGGTCATGGTGTTCTCGCCACGCACCACCTCCTGCGTCAGATCGGTCGCCGTCTGCTTGACCGTCATCGGCGCCGGAGCCGCCGGAGGCGCGCCGCCCTGCCGACCGCCCATCTGGTCGCTCTTGGTGGCGTCGAGCAGCCACTTGCCGGAGAAGTCCGGCTTGGCCTGCGCAAACGACAGGCCCGCCACCGCCAACGCCATGACCATCACGAACAATGCAATCTTCTTCATCACGCCTCCACTGAACAGTTGACGATCCCACCCACACCCTATTCGTATCTCAGCGCCTCGATGGGGTCAAGGGCTGAGGCCTTCCGAGCCGGATAGAACCCAAAGAAAATCCCGATGCCCGCAGCAAACCCGAACGCGACCAGCACGGCTTGCGGCGACACGTACGTCGGCCATTGGAGGAACTGGGTCAGGCCCCGCGACAAGCCGTACCCGAGCCCGATGCCGATCGATCCTCCGAGGAGGCTGATCACCACCGCCTCGACGAGGAACTGCATGAGGACGTCACCGCCGCGGGCGCCGATCGCGAGTCGAAGCCCGATCTCACGCGTCCGCTCCGTGACCGACACCAGCATGATGTTCATGATGCCGATGCCGCCCACCAGGAGCGAAACGCCCGCGATCGACGCGAGGAGGTAGGTCATGGTCTTGGTGGTCTCGGTCCGCATCGCCGCGATGTCCTCGAGGGTGCGGACCATGAAGTCGTCGTTGTCGCCCGGCTGGATTTTGTGGCGCACGCGCAGGACGGCGGCGATCGCGTCGGAGGTCTGCCGGATGTTGTCGGCCGACGCCGCGGAGACCGTCATGCTTTCGATGTAGGTCACACCGCGCATCTTCTTTTGGACCGTGGTGAATGGCGCGTAGATGACGTCGTCCTGGTCCTGGCCGACCGACGATTGGCCCTTGCTGATCAGCACGCCGATGATCTTGAACGGGTGCTTCCCGATGCGGATGATCTGCTCGACCGGGTCGCCGCCGTCGGGGAAGAGCATGTCCCTGACGGTCGTGCCGATCACGCAGACCTTCGAGGCGCTCAAGACGTCGGTCGGCGTGAAGAACTGGCCGGACCCGAGCGGCCACGACTTGATCAGCGGCAGGTCAACGTTGGTACCCTCGACGCGGGTGTTCCAGTTCTGGTTCGCCGCGACGACTTGCCCGCCGCGGTTGTTGATGGTCTCCACCAGGAACTGCACGCCGGGCACCTCGCGTATCGCGACCGCATCGGCCGGCGTCATCGTGTTCGACATCCCCTGGCCCTGGCGGACGCCGCCCGAGCTGAAGTTGCCGGAGTTCACCATGATCACGTTCGTGCCGGCCGACTGGACGGCCTGCTCAATCGAGACCTGGGCGCCGTTGCCGAGGGCCACCATGGTAATGACGGCGCCGACGCCGATGATCATCCCGAGCATCGTGAGCGCCGTACGCATCTTGTTCCGGTTGAGCGCCTTCAGGGCGATCCGGAACGTCATGAATATCGTCATGGCTCTCCTAGTCCACCGACACCGGAGGCAGAGCGGCAAGCTCTGCGCTGGCGATCCGGCGATTCGCGATCTTCTCGTCCGTCTTGATCACCCCGTCGCGGAACGCGACGATGCGGGTGCCGTATTCGGCGATGTCGCGCTCGTGTGTGATGAGGAGCACGGTAATCCCCCGTTCCTTGTTCAACGTCTGGAACACGTCCATGACCTCGATGGAGGTCCTGGTGTCGAGGTTGCCGGTCGGCTCGTCGGCGAGGAGGATCGACGGGTTGTTGATCAGCGAGCGCGCGATAGCGACGCGCTGTTGCTGGCCGCCCGACAGCTGGTTGGGGAGGTGGTGAGTGCGCTGCTCGAGTCCCACCAGCTTGAGCGACTCCATGGCCCGCCGTTTCCGATCCGACCCCTTCGACGCGGCGCTGTTGTAGAGAAGGGGCAGTTCGACGTTCTCGAGCGCCGACGTTCGGGAGAGGAGGTTGAACCCCTGGAACACGAAGCCGATCTGCTGGTTTCGGATGCGGGCCAGATCGTTTTTCGACAGGCGCGACACATCCTTGCCGTCGAGCAGGTACTGTCCCGACGTCGGCCGATCGAGACACCCGAGAATGTGCATGAACGTCGACTTGCCCGAGCCCGACGGCCCGGTCACCGCAAGGAACTCGC